>JBEEGU010000052.1:0-6572 GCA_041167025.1 Verrucomicrobiota bacterium | reverse complement strand
ACACCAACGCCAACGCCGACACCGACTCCAACACCAACTCCAACTCCAACGCCGACTCCAACGCCGACTCCAACTCCGACATCGACACCGAAAGTTCGTGTGTCAGTTGCTCCAACTACTGTTAATGAAGGGGGAACCGCCTCCTTTACGATTTCGGCGATACCAGCTCCGAGCCAATCGGTGACGGTCTTCTACACGACCTCCGGCACGGCGACGCCAGGAACTGATTACACTCTCGGAGGAACTCCGAACCAGGCGGTCATCCCCGCTGGGCAAACTTCTGTCACCATCCCCTTCCATGCTTTGCTCGACACCGCCACGACAGAGAAACGCGAGTCCGTCAAACTCAAGTTGAGCGCGGGAACCGGCTATAAATTGAACAAAACCGGCAAGAGCGCGACGATCAAAATCATAAACGTGCCCTAACAAGCGGCTGACGTGCCGCTGCGCGCTCAGTTTACTCTCCGATAATCGTCACCAAAAGTTGGCGGGTATGGTCGGCACGGCGGTGCTCAAAGACGAAAATCCCCTGCCAGGTCCCGAGCTGCACTCGTCCGGACGCAATGGGAAGCGTCTCACTCGTTCGTGTTAAAACCATGCGAATATGCGAAGGCATATCGTCGGCGCCCTCCTCATCATGCTCGAAATAGTCGGTATCCTCGGGCACCAGCCGATCGAAAAATTCCTGCAGATCGCGACGGGCAGCAGGCGCGGCGTTTTCCATCATGATAAGACTACAACTGGTGTGCTGGGTGAAAACCGTAATGATCCCGTCCCTGATCTTATGCTGATCAACCAATGCCTGAACCGCATCGGTGATTTCGTAAGTACCCTTGCCCTTGGTTCGAACTTGCAGTCGGTCGGAACAGACGCGTGTAGCCATTGCTGGAAAAAATAACACCTTTACCAATCAATCGCGCGTTGATCTTTGCTCGAGCCGATGGCCTAATGAAGCGTCGATGCAAGATGATCTCGAGAAAATTCTGTTTCACGAGACGACGATCCTGCGTCGCCTGGATGAGATAGCGGCCGATATCTCCAAAGATTATCGTGAGCGCGATCTGACGGTGATCGCTATCCTAAATGGAAGCCTGATGTTCATGGCGGATTTACTGCGTAGAATTCCACTGCCTCTGAAATTAGATTGCTTAAGCGTCGCCAGTTACCATGGCAAAGCCCGGACCAGCGGAGAAGTGATCTTTAAACAAGTCGCACTACCTGATGTAGTGGATCGGCATATCCTTATTCTGGATGACATCCTCGACAGCGGGCATACTCTGGCCGCGATTCGTGAAAAATTGGAAGTCGCCAATCCCCGCAGCATCCGGATTTGCGTGCTGTTGAGTAAAAAGAAACAGCGTGATCGTTCGGTCGACGCAGATTATGTGGGTTTCGAAATTGAAGACGAATTTGTTGTCGGATACGGTCTCGATTTTATGGAACGGTATCGGAACCTTCCTTACATCGGGGTGCTTCGTAAGGAATTGATTACAACGTCTTCCTCATGACCGTCCGAGTACAGTTTTATGCACAGCTGCGCGACTTGGCCGGGCAGCAAGAATTACAGGTTGAGATTGTGCCTGGAGCGACCATTCACGATTTGCTCGAGGAAGTTTATCGGCAGAAGCCGGCGTTGCGATCCTACGATAAGAACACGTTGATCGGCGCGGGAGTTGATTTTGTTGAGCGCAATTACCAGATTAAAGCCGGAGAAGAAATTTCCGTTATGCCGCCAGTCCAAGGCGGATGACGGGCGGGAGAATGCCCCTGTAGTCGGTCTATACTTTAGTCCCGGAAGTTTTTGAAGTTTGTCGCCACGCCAAAGTCGCGTCCGCGCACAAATTCGATGACAGTTTGTAGATCATCCCGCTTTTTCCCCGTGATACGCACCTGTCGATCCTGCAGCTGGCTTTGGACCTTTAGATCCAGCGACTTAATCGCATGAATAATTTCTTTTGCTTTGTCGCCTTCGAGGCCCTGGCGAATTTTCAATTCCTGCCGGGCATGACCCATGGAGGAAATCGCCGGGTCAACCTGTTCAATATTTCGAAGATCGACGCCGCGCTTTGAAAGCTTGCCAATAACAATTTCACGCAAGCCTTTTAAGTGTGAGCCATCGTCAGCCGTCAGAACGATTTTGTCCTTCTCCTGAATAATCTCAGTCTTGGTATCCTTGAAATCGAACCGCGTAGCCAACTCTTTGCGCGCTTGATTCAATGCGTTATCGACTTCTTGTTGGTCTACCTCAGAAACAATATCGAACGATGGCATATGATAAGATGCAGTTTTTACTTAGCGGCCGGTGCAGGCCTCTGCGAGGTTAATTTTCGGGAAAAGGGCCATTTGCTCCAGTGAGTTTTTTGATAAGAGCATCGAAACATTCCTTTTTGCCGCTGGGTCTTGCGGCCTTCCTGCTGCTGCTCGGTTGTCAGCCGGAGAGCGTTCGACAAGAAAAGGCCCTACGCCGTCAGATTGTCCATGAATTACGGCAACATTCCTACGTCACGGCTGTCCCTCTTGCGCGTCAATTGCTGCAGCGGGCGCCGCGGCAAGAGCGGCCACGGAAACAACTCGTGCGGGCACAAATCGGATTGCACGATCTTGAGGCCGCCAAGCAAAGCCTGCTGGAATGGCGAAAGGCGATTGCCTCGCCTTCCCCCCGCTGGAATGAGTA
Source organism: Verrucomicrobiota bacterium (assembly GCA_041167025.1). Classification (GTDB taxonomy): domain Bacteria; phylum Verrucomicrobiota; class Verrucomicrobiia; order Chthoniobacterales; family UBA10450; genus DATFCK01. The sequence goes on along the minus strand of JBEEGU010000052.1, from coordinate 3,898 downwards.
CGAAGGTGATATTGCCCGCGAAGAACACGACTTCCCCACCGCTTTGTCGGCTTGGCAAAAGGTGGTGGACGTGCAGCCCAAGAATCATCGGGTGCTCGAAAAAATTGCATTGCTCCACCAAACGCAGCAACGCTGGACCGACGCCGACAGGGCTTGGAATACAACCCTGCAAATCAAAGAGACGGCAGGAGCCCGAATCAATCGCGCGGTTTGCCTGCGACGGTTGCATCAGTGGAAGGATGCGCTCGATGATTTGCACCGCGCACGACAACTCAGTGCCGACGATCCGGACGTCCGGCGTTGGTCGAAATTATTCCAAGGCCTCGAGACGCTTCTCCCCCAGATTGCCGAATTCGATGCGAAATTGGCCATCATTCCAGATGATGCGAGCCTGCTGTCAGACCGGGCGCTTCTGTTTCTGAGAAGTAACGATCCTGAGATGGCCCTGGACGACGCTGAACGGGCGGTGAAACTTGCACCGTGGGCAATGCGTCCCAGGCTCTTTCAAGCAATCGCCCTGATCGCTCTCAATCGTGGACGGGAGTGTGACGGCTTGGCGGTGAGGAGACCGTTACGGTTGGAATCTTTAACCGCCGAGTTCCTGGAAGGCATGAGCCGGCTTGATTCCGCAATTTCTGTGGAACGGAGCAACCCTGAGCATTTTATCTCGAGAAGCTGGCAATTGAACGAAATCGCCCAGCCGAAATTAGCACTGCAAGACGCCGAAACGGCGGTGCATCTCGATCCCAAGTCAGCCGGAGCCCTAACCGAATTGAGTTACGCGCTGAGCAAACTCGGTCGCGTCGAAGAAGCATTCGCAAAAGTGAAACAGGCAACCGAACTTGAGCCAAATTCGGTCACCGCATGGCAGTACCGGGGCGAGCTGGAGACAGCTGGTGGCAACTGCCTTGCCGCAGTCGATTCGTTATCCCGAGCGATTGCAATTCACCAAACGATCGCGGCGTTACAGAAACGCGCAGAGTGCTATGACCGTTTGGGTTTGCACACTCGCGCTGATGAAGATCACCGCGCGGTCCAAAAATTGATGGCAAGCGCCGCGCAATAATCGACCGACCTGCGCGCTATTCCGGCGGTCGAAATCGTTATTCGGAGCGTAATGCGATCATAGGGTCGATCTTAAGAGCGCGCCTGGCCGGTAAATAGCAGGCGGCAAACGCCGCAGCCCCGAGAAGGGATGTTACCCCGAGAAAAACCACCGGATCACTTGGATTCACACCGTACAAAAATGTACCGGCGAGACGGGTCGATCCAAAAGCGGCGAACAGACCCGTCGCCAGTCCGATCCCCGCGAGCACCATCCCCTGCCTTAAAACCAATCCCAAAACCTGACCGGATTGAGCACCAAGGGCCATGCGGATACCGAGCTCCCGGGTTCGTTGGCTGACGGAATAAGCCATTACGCCGTAGACCCCAATCGCCGCGAGCACGAGTGCCAAAATTCCAAGACTGCCGAGCAAAATTGCCCCCATCCAGGATGGCCACAAGGCGAAAGCCATGTGATCGCGAATCGTCTTCTCATATGTGATCGGAATGTGCGTGTCGATATCGCGCACGATACGATGCGTCTCGCTCAACATCAGGCCGGGCGTTATCGCCGTATGCACAAAAAGAGAGATCCCTCCGTCGGGTATTTCAACGAATGGAACATAAACCATTGGAGTCGGCACTTCCCCGAGGGTAAGCGCTTTCGAGTTGCGCGCGATCCCGATCACCTCGATCGGCTCATTGTCGACCAAAAAACGAAAACGCCGTCCGATCGCGTCTTCGTTAGGCCAAAACTGCTTTGTCATGGTTTCGTCAACAATGGCGACGCGCACCGCGTTTTTTTCGCCATCGTGTTCGTCGAACTTGCGCCCGCGTAAAAACGGAATCTTCATCGTTTCGAAATAACCCGGGGTAATGGGACTGACATTTGCCACTCGGCGGTTGCGTTCGTCGTTGTCACCCCTCCCCTCGATAATGATGGTGCGGCCTTGTCCGCCGAAGCCGAGCGGGACCCATTGGTTAAGATCGGCGCTCACCACGCGCGGATCGTGGCGGACTTGATCGATGATCGTTCGCGCCAGTTGCGTTCCGCGTGTCTTGTCATAACCCGCAAGGGCCGGATCGATCGTTAGGATGGCCAGATTTTCGGTCCGAAATCCGGGATCAATTGCCTGCGCTTTGTAGAACGCTTTCAAAAACAAACCAGACCCGATCAGCAGCAGCAGGGAAACGGCGATTTGCGCGATGACAAGGAAGTTGCGCAAATTCCAGCGGCTGATGCCACCACCGCCACTGGAACTGGAGACACGCTCGCGTAAACCTTGCGTCAAATCCCAACGCGCCGTTTGCAACGCCGGGGCGAGTCCAAAAACAACGCCGCTCACCACGGCGAGTGCCAGAGCGAAAAGAAGGACCCGCAAATCCGGTTGCGGATTCAGCTCGAGCGGCACGGGCGTGGGTGGGACGAGTGAAAGCAACACGTCACCGAGCCAGTAAGCGAGCACCACGCCTCCGAGGCCCCCCATGATCGCGAGCAAAATGCTTTCGGTCAGCAACTGTCGAACGATGCGCCCACGCCCCGCGCCCAAGGCCAGCCGCACCGCCATCTCCCGTTGCCTGGTCGTCGCGCGCGCGAGCAGAAGATTGGCAACGTTCGCGCACGCGATCAAAAGAATGCTGCCGGCGGCCACGAGCAAAAGCAACGAGACATTTTGCGCAATGTTCTCGTTTCCCGGACCGCCGAGTCCCTGGGACTTAGCCGCTTCCAACGAAAGCAATTTGACCGATCGTTCCTTGTTCACGTCGGGAAAGGACTGCTCCAGTTGGCTCGCGACAGTCTTCATCTGCGCTTCGGCGGAAGCGATGGTCGCTCCAGTTTTCAATCGCGCGATCACGTTCAGGAAAAGAGCGCGCCTTTTTTGGAACCAAAGCTCCCCGGCCGGGCGCGCCCACTCGTGCATTGACAGCGGCACCCACATGTCGGGCGCAAATCCAACATCAACGCCATTAAAATTCGCCGGCGCCACGCCAATCACGGTGAAAGCGTGATTGTTCAAGGTGAGAGTGGTGCCGATGACTCCGGAATCGCCGCCAATTTTTTTCCAAAACTTGTATCCCAACACGACGACAGGATGCCCATTCGGCGTCGAATCTTCTTCCGGCAAGAAGCCGCGTCCCAGGAGCGGCTGGACTTGAAGCAGATCAAAATAGTCCCCGCTCACCATCAGTCCGCCGATGTTCATGGTTTCCGCCCCCCGCGTCATACCCATGGCGACGAAGGTGTAACCGGCCATTGCACTGAAGCTGGTGTTTTCTTCCTGATAGTCGACAAAGTTCAAATACGAATTTGGCTGGTTGCCAATAATATGACTGTCCGTCGTATAAACCTGAACAACTCGATCGGAGTGGCCGACCGGCAACGGTCGAAGCAGCAGGGTATTGACGACACCGAAAATGGTGGTGTTAACGCCGAGCCCGAGTGCGATAGCCAGGAAAGCGACGATTGAGAACCCCGGGCTCTTAATCAGCATTCTAAGAGCGAACCGTAGATCGTTGATCATACTTAGAGGTTCGCTTCTGCGATCTTGATGTTGCCGTTCACGGCACGGATATGCAGGCGCGTTCCGGAATTGCCGCCGACGACAGTGTCAATGGTTTTTGCTCCGCCCCGCTGCCGATCACGCAATTCACCGAAATCGTTCGTCACATGGCCATTCCGTGAATGCGCCATGAGGTGAAACGAGGCGTCGCCCGGAATGAAAGCACGGACACCGCCATTAATGATTTTAGCATCGACGGCAAAGCCGCTCTCCCACCAATCGTATCCGATATCGAGTCCTCCATTGCTGACATGAAAATGGAGATCGCCAAAACAATTGTGGCCAAACATGCG
>JBEEGU010000051.1:0-14454 GCA_041167025.1 Verrucomicrobiota bacterium | reverse complement strand
CGATCGGATCTTCCACCGTGATGATGTGATCCTGACGCTGCAGGTTAGCGTAATCCATCATCGCCGCGAGCGTGGTGGATTTGCCCGAACCGGTCGGTCCTGTGACCAAAATTAGCCCTTTCTTGAGCATCGGAAATTTTTTCAGGACAGGCGGCAGACCCAATTCCTCGACCGTTTGCACATTCGCAGGAATCAAACGAAACACCGCGGAGATGCCGTATTTTTGCTGGAAGAAATTGGCGCGATAGCGCGCGACACCGGGAACTTCATAGCCGAAGTCGACATCGAGGGTTTCTTCGAACACTTTGATTTTCCCTTCCGGCGCGATCTCATAAACCATGGTTTTGAGCTCGTCGTTCTGGAGCGGCGGGAAATCGACGCGGACAAGGTCACCGTTAATGCGAAGCATCGGTGGGTTGCTGGTCGAGAGGTGAAGGTCAGAGGCCTTCTGCTCAGCCATCAATTTGAAAAAAGCGTCAATGCGAGCCATGAGCGTTCCCTGCCATCAGAGCTAAATTGATGCCAGAGGGAGAGCGTTCCCCGGCCCTGGGTAAAAGCGCGCTAGCGAGGTGTGGATGGTTTCCCTGCTTCGAGGGTCGATTGCACCTGGGACAGGAGCTTTTCGCGGGTGTATGGCTTAGGGATAAAGCCCCGAAGTCCCTGTGCAAGCATGGCGCTGATTTTATGCTGCTCAGCGAAGCCACTGCTGAGAACGACGTTGATGTTTGGATTCATTCCACGCAACTCGTCAAAGACGGCGTCGCCATCCATTACCGGAAGAAAGTAATCGAGGATGACCAAGCCAATCTGCTTGCCGATTCTTTCATAGATTTTCAAGGCCTCGAAACCATCGCCGGCCAAGATCACTTTATATCCTTCCTCGGCCAGCATCTCAGCGGCGAGTTCAGCCACCTCCGTTTCGTCTTCAATGAGCAGAATGAGCTCACGGTTACCCTTGGAATTCTTGATCCTGAGATCGGAAATTGTCGCGACCGCGGTGTCACTGAATTCTTTCCCTGATGCTTGGGCCGAATGAACAGGTAGGGAAGGGGAGGACTTGGAATAGTCGCTGATAGCCGGCATGGCGGACGAGGACACGGGGCGTGTAGGCGACGGCAACACAGTGAAAGGCGCGTGGTGACCTTTGCGCTGGCTGGCTGCTCTGCCTGCTGTTTTCTCCAGGATGTTCGAAGTCACCCGGTCGAAGAGGGCCTGGGCGGTCTTGGAGGCGAGCTCCACTCTTTCGCCGAGCAAATCGATGTAGTTGTGGTTGCCTTTGTGGCGACGGGCCAGATCGGAGTAACGCGCGATTTGTTGCAGAATGGAATTTAGATCAGTGGAAGTGGCAGCGATCCACTTCAAATCTTCATGGTCGAGCATATATGCCTTACAGCTGGTCAGTATCGTTAGCGCAGGCCCACCAAAGACATCCGAGGACAGCAAAGACGGCGAGTGCAAATGAACCAATAGCCAGCATACAAAAGAGGTATTGTACTAATCAGCACCCCGCGTGCCGTGCTGAGCACGACGGTTTTCCAAACGAAGCGCACTTCTTCCGAAATTCCATGCATCCCAAGCGCCGCGCTCGACTCGCGAATGAGTATCTCTCGACAAAGAATGCGGAGGGCCAATAAAAAACTTTTCGTTTGTCTATTTTAGTTTGTGCGGAGAGTCGCTCGCACGGTCTAATCCATTAGGTGCAACCTTATGCGCAACTGGTTTCGTGAAGGCTTTTATGGCGGTCTAGCTATCGCCCTCCTATTAGGCCTATTTCTTGTTTGGTTGTGGCGTCCTGAGCACCAGGTCAGACGCCATAGCGATCATCTGTTGCGCGTGATGATGCACAAAGACTGGCCACGGTTCGCCGGCTTTATCGCCGATGATTACCAGGATCAGTGGGGGAATAACCGAAGTCTGCTTTTGGATAGGACGCGCGAGGTGTTTCGTTATGTCCGTAGCCCGCGCATTACTGCGATAGCGCCGAATGTGCGCTTGGAGGATCGGACTGGTTACTGGCGCGCAGGCATCTTGATTGAAGGGGACGACAACGAGGTCATGGCGGCCATAAAAAACCGCATCAATACATTGGGGACACCATTTGAATTGGAATGGCGCCGGATGTCAGCGAAGCCGTGGGATTGGAAGCTGGTTCGAGTGCGTAACCAGAGTCTAGAAATTCCTTCGGGCTACCTGCCGTAAACGCTCCTCCCCGTCAAGAGCGCTTTGGCTTCTATTTGCCGAGTGCGTTGCGCAACTCGGTTTTCGCCGACTCCACTTCCCGGGGGGTCTGATTGGAAAGCAAAATCGCCCGCAGGCGATCCCCCTGATAGTAGCGTGCGCTAAATCGCTTCTTCGCGTATGTCCCACGAAGGTCGACTCGCGTGGGCGCAACACTGAAGTCTCCGACGAAATCAAAATGGAGATCGAACATCTCCGTCCAGAAATACGGGATTTGTTCGTAACGTTGCCGTTTTTTGCCGGTCATGTTCGCGCCGGCGATAAGACCCTGGTCACGGGCATTGTCCCAATGCGTTTGCCGCCGAACGCCACCCATCATGCGGTCGGGATAGAAGGCGAGGTCGCCGATCGCGTAAATCCCTTTTTCTTCGGTTTCCAGATACTCGGTTACGGGCGAGCCATGTGGTCCGGAAAGAGGCGTATTGCGAACAAGGTCAAGGTTTGGTTCCGCGCCGCAGGCCACGACCGCCAGACCGGCCGGGACGCGGTTGCCGCTTTTCGTCTGGATGTTTCGCAAAACCGTTTTTCCTTCGAATCCATTTAAACTTTCGCCCATCAACATGGTCACTCCATGTTTTGCGAAGTGTTCGGTAAGCCACCCTCCGAGCTCAGCATCGACGTAACGATTCAGCAAAGTGGCGTTGCGATGCATCAGGCTCACCTTCATTTTCATGCCGCGAAGGCTGGCTGCGACTTCGCAGGCAAGTAAACCACCGCCCACGATCATGACCGTCTTCTCCAGATTGGCCATTTCCTGCAAAGCTTGGGCGTCGCGCACCGTGCGCATGTAGATCACGTTACCGAGACTCACACCCGCAACAGGCGGCCGGACCGGTCGACTGCCCATAGCGAGGCAGGCTTTGTTGAACTCGATGCTTTCGCCGTTGCCGAGCACGGCCAGGCGCCGCTCGATGTTCAGCTGGGTAACGATTGTCCCGAGCCGCGTCTCAATCTTATGCGCATCGTACCAGTGCGGTTCGTACAGGGTTAATTTTTTTACACCGGAAGGTTTTTCTCGCAGAAAATTCTTGGATAACATCCAGCGTTTGTAGGGATGGGAAGCTTCCGCACCGATCAAGGTGACGGTGCCCCGCTTGTCGTATTTACGAACTCCTTCGCAAGCGCTCGCCCCGCCAATGCCGCTGCCAATAATAAGATAATCGCGCTGGATCATGTGGCGGACATCGGACGATAAAATTCAGCGGCTGGCGAGGGAAAAATTTGATGTCAACAATAACGCTTTAATGATGGGTCGGCGGCAGGTTGGCGATTGCTGTCCTGCCTTCTCACAATACCGCACGGCAGATAACGACTGACGCTATCACCCCCGCAAGATCGGCGAGCAAGCCGGCCGGAATAGCATGACGAGTTCGTTTGATGCCGACGGCCCCGAAATATACCGCGGCGACATAAAATGTCGTTTCGGTGCTGCCGTAAATCGTCGCGCCCATAAGACTGACGATATTATCCGGTCCCAGATCGTGAACCAGCTTCGTTAAGAGGGCCAGGGTCCCGCTTCCACTGAGTGGCCGCATGAGCGCGAGAGGCACCAACTCGGACGGGAAATGCAACGGCGTAAGTATGGGATTGAGCGCTCGGGTCAGCAGATCGACCCCTCCCGCTGCCTTGAACATGCTGATCGCGACCAGCATGGTGACCAAAAATGGAATGATCTTCAGGATAACGCCGAAACCTTCCTTCGCTCCCTCAACGAACTCATCGTAGACCTTCAGGCCGCGGACTGCCGCGTAGAGCGGGAAAAAACCAAGGAGAAATGGAATAGCGAGAATGGAGAGGGCATTTACGCTGCGAACAAAAACATTTCCGCTCGTGATATCCGCCGCGGCGTTAAACCACTGTGGGGATACCATTCTCACGAAAAGAACCGCAAAAAATAGGAGGAGCAAAACGATCAGAACGGAACCCCACCATCGTGGCGGCGGAAGCGCATGGTCATGGTCAGAATGTAAGTTGGCATCGGTGGGCGACGTTGGCTCGGCTGGCTGAGCGACATTCCCGACTGCCGCCGGGACGTTTCCGTTGCTCGGCTCTGGTAGACGAAACCACGGCAGTTTTTCCAGCGCTTTGACGGATACGATCGCCACGGTCGCGGCGCACAGTGTCGCGAGTAACGCGGTACCGACGATCGCGGTTGGCCTGGCCGAACCCGATGCGGCAAGAATAGCGATGGCGGTAGTGGGTATGAGTTGAACTGAGCTCGTGTTGATGGCCAAAAAAGTGCACATGGCGTTGGTGGCGACGCCGGGACGCGGATTGAGCGTCTCGAGGTCGCGCATTGCCCGTAACCCGAGTGGAGTAGCGGCATTGCCGAGGCCGAGCATATTGGCCGCCATATTCATGACCATGGATCCCATCGCCGGGTGATCGGCTGGGACGTCGGGGAAAAGTTTTTTCAGGATCGGCCGCAAAGTCCGTGCGACGCGCTGCACGAGACCGGCGCGTTCGGCCAACCGCATGACGCCGAGCCACAATGCCATGATGCCAATCAAACCGAGAGCGATCGTGACCGCGGTCTTCGCGCCGTCGAATGCGCCGTCTGTCACCTCCTTCAACCGATCGTTCCAGCCGCCGATCGCTACAGCGCACAGGATGAGCGCGAGCCAGATGTAATTCAGCACGGCGCTTTATAAAGTGGGGGAGGGCATTGTGCCAAGCGCATGATGTTCACGTAGGAACGGCTCTCCGAGTCGTCCAGGACGTTTCGGAGCAACGTCCCTACCTGTTTTGCAACAAACTGGCGGCCAGTTTTAATGCTGACTCGCTTTTACCTCCCAGCATCCTTGCGATTTCTTCCTGCCGAGCTTTGCCATGCACTTCCCGCAGTTGCGAATGAGTCCGCCCGCCCACGACGTTTTTTGTCACAACGAAATGCGTGGAAGCAGCCGCTGCCACCGGGGGAAGGTGTGTAATGCAAATCACCTGGTGCGCGCTCGCCAAGGTCCTCATCTTTGATCCGACGGCGTGAGCGATTTCGCCGCCGACGTTCACGTCGATTTCATCAAAAATGAGCAACGGGATTTTGTCCTGTGCTGCGAGCGCCGATTTGATTGCGAGCATCAACCGCGAGATTTCACCGCTCGAAGCGACCGCGCGAAGAGGTTTGGGCGGCTCTCCCGGATTAGGTGAGAAAAGCAATTCGACCGCATCGAAACCATTGGTCCGAGGTTCTTCCAATGACAAAAGTTTCGCGTCAAACTCCGATTGCCGGAAACCGAGGTCGCGTAAGTTGCGTCGAACGCCCTCGGACAATTTCGGCGCTGCTTGGGTCCGCAATTTTCGAAGAGCCTGACCGATGCGGTTCAAATTTGCCCGCTCGCGCTCGATTTCTTGGGTCAAGCGTTCCAATTCGGCGTCACGGCCCTCGATTTTGTGCATGCGCTCGGCGGCGCGGTCCCCAAACTCGATCACCTCGGAGATGGAGCCGCCGTATTTTCTTTTCAAGGTTTCAAAGAGCGATACGCGCTCTTCCAGTGCAGCCAATTGAGCGGGATCGAGGTCCAGTCTTTCGGCGTAAGCGGAAAGGGCGCGCGAAATATCGGAAAGCTCCACGACCGCGGCTTCGTGGCTGACGGAGAATTGCGAGATGGAATGGTCGATCCGCTCCAGCTCCCGGAGAAGGCGTTGCGTCTCCGCCAATTGGGAAAGAACGGAATCGTCCGCTTCGGCCAATCGCTGGGAGATAGAGGACGATAGTTCGATCAATCGTTTGCTGTTGCTTGCTAGCTTATATCGGATTTCGATCTGTTCTTCTTCATTTGGTTCCAGTTTTGCTCCGGTGATTTCACTGATTTGATGACGAAGGAGATCGAGCTCCTGCTCACGGGCAGTCTCTGCCGTGTTGAGCGCGGCATGTTGGGAGAGCAAAGATTGCAAATGAGTGAAGCAGGCGCGGTATTCGGCGAGGGTCTCCTCCGCGCGCGCAAATCCATCGAGCAAAGCGAGCTGTTTTTCCGGCGATAGCAGCGATTGATGATCGTGCGGCCCGTGAAGGTCAACCAAGCCGTCGCCCAACTGCTTCAGTATCGTCAGAGTGGTGGGCGAACCGTTAATAAATTGCCGGTTGGTCCCGCCGGCTGAGAGCGTTCTTTTGATAATCAGCTCGTCCTCGGATGCCTCGACGCCGCTTTCAGTAAGTTGTGAGTTCAATTTTCGCACATCGGTTCCGGTAAAAATAGCCTCGACCGTGCAAAGGTCGGCACCGGTTCGGATAAGCGATTTGTCTGCCCGTTCTCCGAGCAGGAGCTGCAATGCGCCGATGATAATCGATTTGCCGGCGCCCGTTTCACCAGTTACGGCGATAAATCCAGAAGCGATTTGCCATTCCAACTCCTCGACCAGGGCCAGATTCTTGATTCTGAGCAAAGTGAGCTCGATCGCCATGGGAAGAGTTGAGAGTTGCCAGCTAACAGTTGAAAGTGCGGACTTTCATCAACTTGCCAACTCAGCACTCAACCGACAACTCTGAAAGCGTTCGCGAGGGAGGGCCCCAACTGGCGCTCACCTTTCTCGGCACCGGCACGTCGCAGGGCGTGCCGATGATCGGGTGCGATTGCGCCGTTTGTCGCTCTCCCGATCCGCGCAATCAACGATTGCGTTCCTCCATTTATATACAAACGCCGGAATGCTCCTGGGTGGTGGATACGGGGACCGATTTCCGGACCCAGGCGCTGCGAGAGAATCTGCGCGTGATCGACGCCGTCATTTTCACTCATTCCCACACCGACCATGTCATGGGATTTGATGATTTGCGCCGGTTCGCCCACGAACGCGGTTTCATGCCGGTTTACGCTTCGGCGGAAACGATGCGTGATCTGGAACGGGTTTTTGAATTTGCGTTTAAAGCGCTGAATCCATTTCCAGGCTATCTCAAACCGCAGCCTCATATAGTGAACGGCCCGTTTTCACTTGGATCGACTCGCATCACGCCATTACCTGTGCCGCACGGCAACTCGATCGTGAATGGCTACCTGTTTACCCGCGGCGACGAAAAATTAGTCGCTTATCTCAGCGATTGCAGTGGTGTTCCGGATGAGGTGGCGCGCCAGATTACCGGTGTAAGAGCCTTAATCATCGACGCGTTGCGGCACAAACCACATCCCACTCATCTTTCCGTCGATCAAGCCATCGCCGTTGCCCGGCGGGTGCAACCGGTTAACACCTATTTCACACACATTTGTCACGAGCTGCCGCAAGCGGCGGAATCTCAGCTTCCACCCGATGTCCATATCGCTTACGACGGATTGAGACTGGAATTCTGATGTTCAACCGGACGCGTTTCATTGTTTGCACATTATTTGCAATCGTATCCGCGGCAGACGCAGCCGAACAACCACTGTCGCAATCCACGATCGTTGTTTACAATCAAAACCAGGCTGACTCCGTCTCGCTGGCCAAATTCTATGCCCAGCAACGCAGCATCCCCCGAGACCATCTTGTCGCTCTCGACTGTTCGGCGGAGGAAGAAATCACACGCGACGAGTATGAGTCAAGCGTTGCCCAGCCTCTTCGCGAAATTTTCAAACAGCGCCATTGGTGGAGCCTTCGCGTCGACGCCGACGGCAAAGAAAAGATCGCCAATAGCTCGATCCATTTTGTCGCGATAATTAAGGGCGTGCCGATGAAAATCCGGCCGACTGCCCAGCCCTATCCGGGCGACGAAGCGGGGCCGGGACCGGTCGCCGCGCATAATGAGGCTTCGGTTGATTCTGAGTTGTCGGTGCTGGCATTCGGTCTTCACCAGATATCCGGTGCGGTCCCAAACCCGTACTTCCAAAGCTTTCGGGCAATTCGCGAATTCGAGAATGCGACGGTGTTGCTCGTTTGCCGATTGGACGCGCCCACGCCGGAGATGGTGCGCCGGATGATCACCGATGCGATCGCCGCGGAAAAAAATGGCCTTTGGGGACGCGCCTACGTCGACGGCTCGCATCGAACGGCACCGGGGTCGGAAGTCGCAGATAAATGGATGGCCGACATTGTTCGGGAACTGCACAAGGTGGGGATTCCGGTCATTTTCGACGACTTGCCTGCGGTCTTTCCGGATGGTTTTCCCATGAGCGACTGCGCCCTCTATTATGGTTGGTATGCGGGCGGAGTAACGGGCCCGTTCAATCAACCGGACTTCCATTTTGTCCCGGGTGCTGTGGCCGTTCACATTCATTCTTTCAGTGCCAGCACATTGCGCGACCCAAATGCCGGGTGGGTGGCGCCGCTTATTGCGCGAGGTGCTGCCGCCAGCACCGGAAATGTGTATGAACCCTATCTTCAGCTTACGCCGCACCTTGATGTCCTGAATGACCGTTTGCTCCACGGCTTCACTTTTGGCGAGAGCGCATACATGTCGATTCAAGCGCTATCTTGGATGTCGGTGATGGTCGGAGATCCGCTCTACCGGCCATTCTCGTCCTGGCTTCAAATTGATGCGGCACGCGACACAACCAGGGTGGGACAGGAATGGAAAATGTATCATGAGTTTGCCGTGAAAAATGGCTCCCGCCCTGTGCCGGAATATCGTTCGCTGGCGAGGCAAACCGCCTCACGCGCGCGCAATGGCGCAATGCTCGAGGATCTGGGCTTGATGGAACTGGGCGAGGGAAATTTGTCCGGTGCGATCAACTATTTTCAGCAGGCCCGCGCATCTTATACGAAACGTGATGACATTCTGAGAGTGGTTCTGGAGCAAGCTGACGCTCTGGTCAAAGACAAAAAAGTGCGACGGGCGACCGACCTAATCAGAAGTGTTCTTCGCGTGGTGCCGGACGCGCCTGCTTCCGCTCTTCTCCGAAAACTCGAGCGAGATGCGACATCACCGACGCCGCCGTTGACGCATTGATTGTAGACGCTTCGCTCTGCGAAGCGCGGAACTGGTGTTCCAAATTGCACGCAGATCGCGTCGCCCAGAGGGCGACGTCGCCAGATCGCTTTGCGCGCAATGTATCAATTGCAAACCGACAGAAGGAAAGAGCTGGTCAGCGGATAATGCCGCGTTCAGTTTTCTCGATAAAGTCGATGATCTCCGCGATTTCCTGACTGACCGGCAATTCTTTTCGGATCGCCTCCACTGCCTGCCCTGTGTTGTATTTCGATCGGTAAATAATTCGAAAAGCTTCTTTAACCTGTTTCACTGTTTCGGCGGTGAAGCCTTTGCGTTCCAGGCCAACTTGGTTAATCCCGCGAATTGTTGCCGGATTCCCGTCGGCAATCATGAAAGGAGGAACGTCTTGCACAATCTTTGAGCAACCACCGGTAATCGCAAACCGGCCAATGCGGCAAAACTGATGGACAGCGGTGAGCCCGCCCATCACGGCATTGTCATCTACCCGGACATGTCCGGCCAGGGTGCCGTTGTTCGAAAAAACCACTTCATTCCCAACAACGCAATCATGACCGATGTGGCTGTAAGCGAGAAAGTTCCCGCTATGACCCACTCGTGTCTTGCCTTCGCTCGTCGTGCTCCGATTGATCGTGACGAATTCGCGGAACGTGTTGTCGGCGCCGATCTCAAGGTAAGTCGGTTCACCTTGATATTTCAGATCCTGGGTTTGCTGGCCGATCGAGCAATAGGCGTAGAACTTGTTGCGCGCTCCCGCTCGCATCGGACCACAAAGGGTGACGTGATGCTGTAACCAGCATTTCGGACCGAGCGTCACTTCAGGCCCGACGATACAATACGGACCGATGGTTGTGCCGGAGCCAATTTCCGCTCGTGCATCAATCAGCGCGGTCGGATGAATCGTCCCATCGCTCATTTATCGACGAAGGTGAACATCAACTCTCCTTCGGACACGACCGCGTCGTTCACCACGCAATAGCATTGCGCTTTGGCCAGCCGATTACCACGTGTCTTGGTTAACTCGGCATGAATATAAAGAGTGTCTCCCGGGAAAACCGGTTTGCGGAATTTTACATCATCGGCACTCATAAAATAGCCGATCCGGTCGGTACTTTTTGATACTTTGAACAATAGAACACTGGCCACCTGCGCCATCGCTTCCACCTGCATGACACCGGGCATGACCGGATGGCCGGGAAAATGCCCCTGGAAAAACGGCTCATTGATCGAAACCGATTTCATGCCGGTAATTTTAGTTTCACCTTCGAAACCGAGAATCCGGTCAACCATCAGAAAGGGAAATCGATGGGGGAGGATTTCCATTACCTGGCCGACATCGAGCGCTCCCTCGCCAATTGGTTGCGTGCGCGGCCTTGTCACCGCGCTGCGACGTGTCCTTTCGCGAAACAGGGTGCGCGCCAGTTCCGCGTTTGCGCCATGACCCGGTTTGATGGCAATGACATGGCCGCGAATCCGTTGCCCGACCAGTGCCAAATCTCCGATGATGTCGAGAATCTTGTGACGCACGAACTCGTCCGGAAAGCGCAACGGTTCTTTGCTCAACACTGAATCGCCGCGAACCACGATGGCATTCTCCAAGCTGCCGCCTTTGATCAAATTTTTGTCCATCAGCGGCTGAACGTCTTCGTAGTAAACGAAGGTTCGGGCAGGAGCGATCTCGCGTTCGAAAATCGCAGGAGTAATCTCGGTAGAGAGAAATTGAGTGAAACGATTGTCCGGCCCCGCTTGGGTGCACGAGATTTTGAAGTTTTCGTCCGGTAATATGACCAGCAGCGCGCCGCCTTTGCCTTCGACATGCATGGGCTCGCGGATATCGAGAATCTTGCGCGCTGTTTCCTGTGGAACGATTCCGGCCTTCTTAATCAATTCGACGTAAGGCTGGGCACTTCCGTCGCCGATCGGCGGCTCGTTCGCGTCCATCTCGACGATTGCGTTGTCCACGCCCATTGCGGAGAGCGCGGACAGCACGTGCTCAACGGTGTGGACCCGCACGGAGCCCTCGCCGATGGTCGTGGCACGTTCGACGGTTTTAAGATTGTCTATCTTGGCGTCGATCGTCGGCTCGTCCTGCAAGTCTTTGCGTTTGAATTTTACGCCGTGATCGACCGATGCGGGATGCAACTTAAGAGTGACTTTCTCGCCGGTGTGGAGCGACATCCCGCTCAATCCAGCGACTTTGCTTACGGTGTGTTGGAGCTCCGGCGGCATGGTGCGCTAACTAACAAAGAATTTACCTCGTGACCAGCAAGCGTTTCGAACCGGTTCGGATCCGGGGGTAGCGGCGATCGATCTCAATCGCCATGGGTGGCGTGAGCCGATGCTATTTAAGTTCAAAATCACCGCAATCAAAGGCCATTATTTTGTCAGCGTTCGAGACCCGGAAGTGCTCGGGACCAGTCCCGTCATCCTGCCAGACATCAACGGATCTTTCGCCGTTCTTGGCTATTGATGCTCGTGCGACATTGCCGTGATTACTAATGGTGAAGAGTGGCAGATTGTCGGCCGTTTTGAGGAACGTGTTCTCGTCATCAAAACCGACCGATAAATCAAGCGAGGCGCGTTCGCTCTTGATCAATGGGTTGGACATAAGCTTGATCTGCGTTTTGTCATTTCCAGCGGTCGACGGCGAGCTGGTCGCCTCTTTTCCCAGGTCTTCGACCTTGAGCGGGCCCACTACATACCCGCGTGCGTGATATTTGCCTGGCGGCGCGTCATAGCCGTCCTCGTCTTTGCCATCCCATTTAGTCACGAGAGCGTCCGCGCCGACGGTAAATTCATCGAGTGTCGCTTCCTGGTGCAAGATGCGGATGAGCTTTTCGTCGGAATCGTAAACGCCAAGGCTGATCGTACCTTCCAGGGGCGGTGGCAGAAAGCTGATGGGCACGTTGCGGACGGGCGTGCTGAATGCGCTCGGGCTCGCGACGATCACAGGAGTTGGCGAGGCGGTGGGCGATTCTTGCGCGCTGGCCGCGCTGAATGCCAGCAGCAAGCTACAATTCAAAATTCGCAATCCGCAGTTCACAATCTGCATTTCGTTTAAATATAATATCGCCAATTCACTTTTGGAAAAAGGTTGTCGCGCCATTCGCAGTCGGCGAGAAATTTTTCGTCAACATTCCGCTCAACCAGCTGGTCGTGCAGGCGATTAAAACGCGTCAGATGATCCATAGAGCGGTTGCTCGCGTATTCTTTTGCCGTTCCCGTCTTCATTAGAAAAGCCCAATCGCTCGATTGAGCGAGCAAGAGTTCGCGTGCGAGCTGCCTTAGAACGCGGTCGTCCAGCGAACTTGGAGCTTGCGACGCCGCACCTGCGACGTTCTGCATCCGGCGCGCGGCACCATGCAGATGCGGATAAACCCACGCATTGGCCGGATCCAACCAAACGCCGAGATGGCCTTTCTCTCCCCAACTGGAAGCTGCCGGCTGAATAGTTTGTTGACTTGGATGTGAAGCGAGGAATTCGCTCGGAGTCGCTAATACAAAATCTTGTGACTCAGCGGCCGCCTTGCGAATGAAACGCTCGAGAAAACGCGGCCCCTCGAACCACCAGTGACCAAATAACTCGGCGTCGAACGGTACGACGACGATCGGGTCAAAATTAAATGCGCTTAGGGCGCGTATCTGACGCCTGCGTTCTTCCAGGAAATGTGCCGCATGCATGTCTGCGGCTTTACCCGCGGCATCAAGATCATAAATCGCTTTCTCCACTGCCGGGCCGGTGATGCGGTGGTATTTCAATCCCGAAAATTTGCGTAGCCCGCGTGAAACTGATCCGAGGTGATCCAGAGGCAAATCGAATCCGGCATCGCGATAAAACTCCCGATAGTTGGGGTCGCCCGGGTATCCTTCTTCGGCGCTCCAGACCTGGCGGCTCGAATCCCGGTCGCGCGCGAAGGCGGCCGGCCCTGCCGGCGTGTAAACGGGGGCATAGATCGCCCGGCGCGGCCGGGGTTCGCCAAACATCAGTCCGTGAGCATCGACGATGAACCAGCGAAGATTGATTTCCTGCAAGATGGCGTCCAGATCGGGCGAATAAGCGCATTCCGGCAACCAAAAGCCTTTCGGAGGTTCGCCGAAAAGATCGAGGTAAATGTCTCGTCCGATTAATATCTGGGCGCGTGCGGCAGCGGCTGATTGCAGATGAATTAATGGCAGAATGGCGTGGGTGGCGGCGCACCCGATGATTTCGATAACGCCCGCTTCTCGCAACTGACGGAATGCGGCAAGAATATCGCCTTTCCATTCGTCGGCATAGAAGCGGCGCGTTTCGGAAAACATATTCAAATAGAATTTGGCGAGCTCACGCAGGCGAGGTTGGTTCCGGTTGCGTTCGACTTCGCGGTGGGAGAGTTCGATCAAATCGTCGAGGTGCTCGACGTAGCGGTTTCGCAAGAGATCGTCCTGCAGCATCGCGCAGAGCGTCGGAGTGAGCGACATCGTCAGTTTGAACGGAACACCGTCGGCGACGAGCCGTTGCATCATCTGCAACAACGGGATGTAAGACTCCGTGATTGCCTCAAAAAACCAATCTTCCTCGAGAAAGTGCTCGTGTTCGGGATGGCGAACAAACGGAAGATGAGCGTGAAGAATGAGCGCGAGATGGCCGGAAGACATTGCGGATTTCGGAATGCGGATTGCGGAATAGTTCCGCTATCAGCTCAACTCGAAATCCGCAATCCGCAATCGCCAATCCGCATCTGTCACAGCGTCCGGCAAAAATCTTGAAACCGATCAAGACCCTTTTTGATGATGTCGATACTCGTGGCGTAGCTGAGTCGAATCGTGCGGTCATCTCCAAAGGCGGCGCCCGGAACGACTGCGACATTCGCCTTGCTTAAAAGCCGATCGGCAAAATTTTGTGAGGTCAATCCAAGCTGGCTGATGTTGACCAGAACATAAAACGCCCCGCGCGGTTTCACCGCGGTAATGTTCGGAATCTTGGAAATGCGATCGATCATGTAATTGCGACGCATGTCGAATTCCTCACGCATATCCGCCAGCGGTTGTTGATCGCCTTTGAGAGCCGCAAGTCCCGCGCGTTGGACGAAAGAAGCTGGATGAGAAGTGCTGTGGCTCTGAATGGAATCGACCGCCTTCGCCACCGCTTCCGGAGCGGCCAGGTAACCCAATCTCCAGCCGGTCATGGCGTAGGATTTACTGAACCCGTTCACCGTGATTGTCAGATCGGCTGCTTCCTTGGAAAGAGAAGCGATGCTGACGTGCTTGGCATCGTCATAAACCAGTTTCTCGTAGATTTCGTCCGACAAAATGTAGATGTCTTCCTCTGCCGCGACTTCGACGATGCGTTGCAATTCTTCCTGTGTGTAAACCGCACCAGTCGG
>JBEEGU010000050.1:0-6046 GCA_041167025.1 Verrucomicrobiota bacterium | reverse complement strand
GGAAGCCGGATTGTGGGCAATGCGAGATCCTCCGACTCTGTCCAAGCGGTAGGACTTTTTTAAGAACCGGTCAGGCGCGGAAACCGCCGGAAGTTGCCTAACGGAACGGCGGTCATAATACTTGACGAGTTGTCGTGCTACATTTTCTAGATGGAGCGCGCGTCATCAGTGTGTTCGGCGACGATGGCGGCTTTCTTACCAAGTTTCTCGAATTCCTTTTCGAGTTCTTGCAGGTCATCATCGGACATCTTCTCGAGGTCGACGAGTCTGTTTCGTGCGCCGCGAACGGCGACGATAAGCTCATCGAGCTTAAGATGGACGGCCTTGGCGTCGCGATTCTGCGTGTTTTGAATCAGGAAAACCATAAGGAAGGTCACGATTGTGGTGCCAGTGTTGATAATGAGCTGCCACGTGTCGGAATAGTGAAAGATTGGGCCCGTCGCCGCCCAACTGAGGATGATCACCAGCGCTGCGATGAAGGCCCATGGCGTTCCTAGGACCATCGAAGTCTTGCGCGCGAGAACGTGGAATGCGTCCCGTATCCGACAAAAGAGGGTACGCGGTGTTTCGTTTTTTTCTGGCATAAAGGCGAATGGCGATGCTTAACGTATTCTTCGCAACCGACCCGTAAATTGCGTGCACCAAAGCACTTGATTGTTTTGCCTCGGCCGCGAGCAGGTGATTGATTTTTGCCTGTGCCTGGGCCAATCTAAATACTCGACCGAATGCAGCACGTCACCGCGTTTTCACGTCCTCAGACCGTCCCGGCTGTTCCAACGGCGGTGCCGAAGAAGAATTTATGGATTCTGGGCAGCTGGCGGGACCTGATCCTTTACGTCGGAACGCCGCTGTTATTGGTCCCATTGTTCACACTGGCGCAAGCGCGTTGGAGCGCGCAGGACATTTATCTTTTCGTCGCGGCTTTCGGCGCGATGGGTCACCACCTGCCCGGGATGATCCGCGCCTACGGTGACCGCGCATTGTTCGAGAGATTTCGTTCACGCTTTATTTTTGCGCCGATCTTTCTGCTTGCCGTCTGCGTCGCTTTTACCTGGTGGGACTTGAAAGGCATCATCTTGATCGTTTTCTTCTGGGGCGTCTGGCATGGGATGATGCAGACCTACGGTTTTTGCCGGATCTACGACGCCAAGGCCGGATCGTTCGCGGCGGTGACGCGTCGGTTGGACTTTGCTACCTGCGCGATCTGGTTCGCGGCGGCGGTGCTTCTCTCGCCACAACGGATGGCGGACACGCTCGAGAGCTATTACGCCAGCGGCGGACCGATTATTCCGCCTGTACTTTTGCACAATGTGCAGCAGGGCGTGATCGCGTTCGCGATCGCAATCGCCGTTTTGTCGCTGACGAATTTTGCCTGGATGTGGTCGAAAGGGAAGCGGCCCAATCCGGTGAAGCTGGCGCTGCTTGGGACGAGCATCTCCTTCTGGTGGTATTGCAACAACGGCGTGACCAACATCCTCGCGGGCATTGCACTTTTCGAAGTATTCCACGACGTCCAGTACCTCTCGTTGGTATGGATCTACAACCGGAATCGGGTGGAGAAAGACAGCTCGATTACCGGGTTCATGCGCTTTATTTTTCGACGCAGCGGCGCGCTCGTCGGCCTATACATCGGTCTTGTCATGGCCTATGGCTCCCTCGCGCTGCTGAAAGACGTCCAGATGGAGACAGTCAAACGCGCGCTCACGGGTTTAGTAGCGGCTTCAGGTCTTCTCCATTTCTATTACGATGGATTCATTTGGAAGGTTCGGGAACGTTCGACCCGGGAACATCTCGGCCTCGCGGGTGGAACGGCATCGGCGGCGCCACAATTTCTGCCGAGCTGGGTGTTGCATGGCTTGAAATGGGTCTTGGTATTTGTCGTTCCGCTCGGCGCGCTGTGGATGGGACAAACCCGGAGCAAAACGCCGGAAGTGGAACGTCAGGCATGGATGACTCAGGATTTACCGAACAGCGCGCGCGCGCATTACAAGTACGGTCTGACTTTGCAGGACGCACATCGTCTCGATGAAGCGGCGGAGCAATTTCGAGTGGCGCTGCGCTTAAACCCAGATGGAGAAGAGGCGCATTACAGTCTGGCCAGTGTCCTTCTCAACCAAACCCGTTTTGACGAAGCGGCCGCTCATCTGGAGGAAGCATTGCAGAAAGATCCTCGGAATGCGGAGTTTCATTCGGATTATGGCTATGTTCTGGAGCAGCTCGGAAAAAAAGACCAAGCCAAGGCGGAGCTTGAGCGCGCGACTCGACTAAACGCAAAATCGGGCCGGGCACATTATAATTACGCGATGTTTCTCGCTCGCGACGGCAAGACCGACCAGGCGATCAGCGAATTTCAGCTCGCGCTTAGAAACAAATCCAACTCCGCCGAAGCGCATTATCATCTGGGGCGCGTGCTTTATGTAAAAGGGGATTTGCAAGGCGCGAAGGCGCAATACCTCGAAACGGCGCGCCTTGATCGAACGGCGCCAGTTCACAACAGTCTGGGGGTTATTCATATGCGGCTCGGCGAGAATTCGCAGGCAATTGCCGAATTCAACGAGGCACTTCGTTTGCGGCCCGACGACGCTGACGCAGCGGAGAATCTCCGGTTTGCCCTCGGCAACGGAACGCGCGGTTCTTCGACACCGCGCTGATTATTGCCCTGCGCGTTGCACATCGATCTGGACAACGCCTGGGACCGTAACGCGGTTCCGCTGGAAACCCTGGACGCAACCGAGTGGGGGCCGGCGCTGCGATTTTCGGCGCCTCCTCGTTTGATCGAAAAATTTTACGCTGAGTGCGCATCGCAATTAACTCCCTTTTTGCTTTACGGCTCCGGAGACTTTCACCATCTCACGGCGCTGTGGATGCGTCGGCTGGTCGATCCGTTCAACGTAATTTCCTTCGATAACCATCCGGATTGGGATGTGCGGCCGCCGAAGTGGGGTTGTGGCGGATGGGTCAATCGCGCGCTCGAGCTGCCGAAGGTGCAGACCGTTAGCGTGTGGGGGTGCGGAAACTTCGAGTGCTGGTGGCCGCGACAGATTTTTGGCAATCGTCGCGCGGAACGAAACGGCAAACTGCAGGTTCATCCCTGGGCGGATGGACGGCCGCCGGGAGATCAAAAACGGCGCGGCGCAATTCTGCGTGATAACTGGCGCTCATTATTCGACAAATTCGCGAAGACAGTTGGCGGCTCTTCCGTGTACGTCACGATCGATCTCGATTGTCTGGCGGAGGCTGAAGCGGTGACCAATTGGGAGAGCGGCCGTTTTCAAGTCGAGGATCTGACTTGGGCGTTAACGAAATTACGCGAGCAATGCCGCATCGTCGCGGGCGACATTTGCGGCGCGTTTTCTGAACCGCGATATGCACGCTGGAAACAACGCTTCGCCTCCGAAATGGATCATCCCAAAATGGCGCGGCCTGCTGCCGGTGAAATTCAGGCGACGAACTTCGCCGCGCTGGAAAAACTTTGGCCCTGTTTAGCTGAGTGAGACCAAAGCGACGCCAATGCTGATAAAGACCGCGCCGATGATCAGTTGCACACTCAGTTTTTCCTTGAGCAAAATTCCGCCCATCAAACTGACGATAATGACGCTTAATCCTTGAAATGGATAGACGTAGCTTAGGTCGAATCGCTGCAATAAACCGAGCGTAAGAAAAAACGACACGGTCATCGAAGCGATTCCCGGGAAAAAGAACTTGGCAAACTGAATGCCGAAGCCAGATCGACGGGAGGTTTCCATTGCGTGTTTGAATAGGATCTGGCCGGTCACAAACGTGAGCAGCGAGCACAAGATGAGAAAGTAAGGGAACAAGTTCACAGCTTTTCCTCGATGTGAGCGAACGGTTTCGCGACGATTACGAGGCCGACAAGAACCAGGGCGATGCCGCACCAGCGGGTGGGAGAAATGAGTTCGCCGAGAAACATCCAGGAGGCTAACGGGACGAGAACGTGGACGACGTTCGAGAGAGGAAAGGCAATCGAGAGCGGAACCTGGCGCAAGATGTAAAGCCAGCTGACCAGGCTCAGTATGACACAGACAATTCCAATCCAAGTCCAACCCGACAACAATCCACTGACGCCGGTCCAGGCCCAACCCCGAGTCAAATGGGCAGTATCACGCGCGCCTAACTTCAAGAAGATCTCGGAAGCGGTAACGATCAGCGCGTTGAGCCCAATCTGGAGCCACGGATTAACCAGCCATTGAAGCACGGGCATTCAGCTTGTTACGCGCCGGAACAAGACGCGCAAGACGGGATCAACCTTAGTCGGACTGAAAAGTGGCGCCACCAACCGGATCAAGGCGTTCATTACTGGAGAATGATGCCGGACGTAGAGATCGACTGGTTGCAAACAGAGTCGCAGATGAAGCTTCGGATCATAATTAAATGGCGCGCAGCGATAGGATTTAAGCCCCTGTTTCAACGCCCATGAAATTAAATCGCGAAAGGTCACGTAATATAAATTGAGATCGTGGGCGACGCCGTAGTCCAATCCGATGTCATTATCGTAGATTGTATCATTCCAAATCGTGCAAAAACTAAACGCAACCGCCTTGCCTTCTTGGCGCCAAATAAAATAACGGAATCTTCCCGGCATGCGGCGGCCGGCTTCCAAAAAATAGTCGCGGGTAAAAACCTCGAAATCGACCGGGCTTCGCAGCACCACGCAAAGATAGAGCGGATAGATTTCATTGATTACTTCTGAGCAATCCTCCAGCACTTCCATGGTCAAGGGCGGCCGCTGACGACTGGAGTTGCGCAGTTTTCGGCGCAAGCTTCTTCGCGTCACTCTACTCAGGCGCGTGCGCATATATTCATCGAACGTCGAAAAATCGAGCGGTAGATGTAGCGGCGGGAATCCGGGGATGCGGGTGTATCCCTCCTGAAGAAAAACTGACATTTTCTTTCGCAAAGTTGCAGGCAAATCTTTCACTGTCATGAGGGAGATGCCCTGCGAACGGGCAAACGCCCGCAGGCCCGCGGCCAGGAGTGGAGCGGCCTGCTCGAGTGTAGCTGGAGTGATCATCCCCGGCTCAGCTTCTCCAACGAGGCATCCGGCCATCAAAAGAGAGGTGCGAAGAAATCTTGGTCGCCATCGCCGGATCATTTCGATCACCCAAACGAGAGCGAAACGTGCGGAGACAGCCAGGTCTTGATCAACCAGGATGAGCGGCTGCAACAGGAGCGGCTCGTGATTGGAATCGCGCAAGACCAGGTACCGGTAAACGAAGTCAACGGTCATGGTTCGTTCGATCAAATCGTAATAGTGAAAATCTTTATGCGATCCGCCGTACGCTGCTTGCCACGTGGTTGGATCAATATCCTCGGCGCGCCGATAAACCGCGGCCGTGCCGGTGGGGAGACGAAAGGAGATGATTGGCTTTTTCGGCGACGATGAGGCAGCGAAAGAAGTGCGCGCCGGTGATTGCCGTTTGGACGGGACGGTGAGCCCGCGTTTCCAGACCGCCAGGGACATAATGGTAAATCGGCGCCTGTCAGTTCAACATCGCGTCGGCGTTGCCAAATTGCCGCAAGACCGGGTCGTGACGCGTCGGTTCCAAATACTTTACCGCCCGACCGAAGATGGGGTTGAGCAATGGAGCAGTATGCCTGACGTAGAGATCAAGCGGAACGAGATCGCATCCTAGATGCAGTTTGGGATCGTAGTTCAACGGGCTGCTGCAATAATACTTCAACCGTTGCGTCAACGCCCACGAAATGATGTCGCGCAATGTGTAGAAGTAGAGATGCAAGTCGAGCGCGACACCGTAATCCAAACCAAGGTATTCATCGTAAATCGTATCCCCATGCACCAGGCAGAGGCTGAAGGCGATGATCCGGCCGCCCTGTCGCCAGAGGAAAAAGCGTGTTCGTTCCGGCATTCGCTGCCCCAAGTTGCAAAAATATTCCCGGGTTAGCGTTTCGAACTTTAAACGGGAGCGCTCATGGACCTGTAGATAGAGCGGGTAAATTTCATCCACATAGGGTGTCACGTCAGTGACGATTTCCAGCTCGATTTTGGGCGCGCGTTCGGCGGCTC
>JBEEGU010000049.1:0-3044 GCA_041167025.1 Verrucomicrobiota bacterium | reverse complement strand
CGTTCTCTTCTTGATATTTCATGGCCGCGTCAAAAATCGACATCTGCTTCCGGTCGGGATAATGGATAGTCACGCCTCCTTCCGTTCCGGGAGCCATCAGATTCTTGATCCGGACGTTGGCGAATGTGCCGCGGGTCATGACCAAATCATTGCCGCGACGGCTGCCGTAACTGTTAAAATCTTCGGGTTTAATCCCGCGCCCGACAAGATACTGGCCGGCAGGAGAGCTCGCTTTGATCGCACCCGCCGGAGAAATGTGATCGGTAGTGACGGAATCACCGAAAATTCCAAGCGGGCGCGCGTCACGGATTTCCTCGATATGTCCAGCGTGCATCGAGAAATCTTTGAAGAACGGCGGCTCGTGAATGTAATCACTTTCTTCGTCCCATTGATAAACCTCACCGAGGCTCGCCGGAATTTCATTCCACTTGGGATTTTGGTTGGCAAAATCGCGGTATAATTTTCGAAAAACGTCCGGGGTCAAAGCCGATTGCATCGCATCGCGCACCTCCTCCAGAGTCGGCCAGAGTTCCCGGAGGAAGGTTGGTTTTCCATTCTTGTCCGGACTAATCGGCTCGTTTGTCAGGTCGAGATCGATGCGGCCGGCCAGAGCAAACGCGACGACCAATGGAGGCGACATCAAAAAATTTGCTTTAATATTTTGGTGCACACGCGCCTCAAAATTCCTATTCCCGGAGAGAACTGAGGCTGCGACCAAATCAAAATCGCCGATCGCTTTTTCAATCTTCGGATGCAAAGGGCCCGAATTCCCGATGCAGGTGGTGCAGCCGTAACCGACGATATTAAATCCAAGTTCATCCAGATATTTCTGCAGACCGGTTTTCTCGAGATAATCGGTCACCACCCGCGAACCGGGCGCGAGCGAAGTTTTGACAGCGGGATCTACCCTTAAGCCACGCTCAACCGCTTTTTTCGCCAGCAACCCCGCGGCGAGCATGACGCTAGGATTACTTGTGTTCGTGCAACTCGTGATCGCGGCGATCAACACCGTGCCGTGTCCTATCTGGCTCTCTCCATGGCGGAAAGAGTCGCCTTTCACTGCCTCTAACTCCTTCGCGGTGTCCGGCGTCGGTCGGTTAGCCACCATCTCGAGCTTGTTTCGCTCCTCACCCGGTTGCATTCCCTGATCGGGCTCGTCGGTGGATGGCATTTTCTCGTTGTTCGGCGGAGTGCCATTTAGTTGGACCGAATGCCTTGCCCCAAGATCGCCAGGTTCTTTTCCGTACCCCCCGTCGGCTACCGGTTTTTGCAATAGCCGCCGAAAAGTTTCCCCGAGTTCGGGAAGATTGATTCGATCCTGCGGTCGCTTCGGACCGGCCACACCGGGTTGGACCTCGGTCAGATCAAGCGCCAGCTCGATGCTATAATCAATCTCTCCTTTTTGCGGCATCCCAAACATCTTTTGCGCCCGGAAATAACCCTCAAACGCCAGACATTGTTCTTCGGTCCGGCCAGTCGCGCGCAAGTAATTGACCGATTCCTGATCGATCGGGAAGTAGCCCATGGTCGCGCCGTACTCCGGCGACATATTCCCAATCGTCGCCCGATCCGGCACCGGTAACGACATCGCGCCTTCGCCATAAAATTCGACAAACTTTCCGACCACTTTCTGGGCGCGAAGCATTTGCGTGATGTGAAGCACCAGATCGGTCGCGGTCACACCTGCGCGCAACTTGCCTGTGAGATGCACGCCTACGACTTCGGGAGTCAGGAAATACACCGGCTGTCCGAGCATTCCCGCCTCAGCTTCAATTCCACCCACGCCCCAACCGACCACACCCAGGCCGTTGATCATCGTGGTGTGCGAATCGGTCCCGACCAAAGTGTCCGGATAAAAGATGGTTGATGCCTGATTGTTGATCGTTGCCGTCGCGGACAACACGCCTTTGGCCAGATATTCCAGATTAACTTGATGAACAATGCCGATCCCCGGCGGAATCAATTGGAACGTCTGGAACGCCTGCTGACCCCATTTTAAAAACTGGTAACGTTCGCGGTTGCGTTTGAATTCCATCTCCAAATTGAGACGCAACGCTTGCGCTGAACCGAAAAAGTCGACCTGGACCGAGTGATCCACCACCAGATCCACCGGCACGAGCGGTTCGATCATTTTCGGATCGCGCCCGAGCCGTTGCACCGCGCTGCGCATCGCTGCGAGATCGACGACCAAGGGAACGCCGGTGAAATCCTGCAGAACAATTCGCGCGACAACGAATGGGATCTCTTCATTGGCCGGTTGGTTTGCGTCCCAATTCGCAAGCGTCTCGACATCCTTGCGCTGGACTTTTTTGCCATCGCAATTGCGCAGGACCGATTCGAGCACGATTCGCATGCTCACCGGTAAACGCGAGATCCGCCCAATTCCCTGTTCTTCGAGCGCAGGAAAAGAATAGAAAAATCCTTCGCGCCCTTTTCCAGCATCGAATTTCCTGATCGTCTTGAATTCGTCGTTCATTTTAACTCCGCCAATTTCGCTTTGATCTTGTCGAAATTCGGCAGCGCGCGCGCGTCATCATTGCTTTCGGCATATTGAATGATGCCGTTGCGATCGATAATAAACACGGCTCGCTTTGGCACCCCGCCCATTCCGAGATTCATTTGCGGCAGGAACGAATCGTAGGCGACGTCGTAATCTTTCGCTACTTTGTGCTCGTAGTCACTCAACAGAGGCGCGCTGATTTTCTCCTTCTGCGCCCAAGCTTCCTGAGCAAACGGATTATCGCCGCTGATGCCATAGACCGCTGCGTTCAAGCTGTTGTAGGCGGAAAGGTCAAGACTCACGCCACACATTTCGGTCGTGCAAGTGCCGGTAAACGCCATCGGGAAGAACAACAGCAAGGTGTTTCTCTTGCCGAAATTGTCGCTTAATTTCACCTGCTTCGGTCCGTCAGTCGTTTTGCTGGCGAGACTGAAGTCGGGAGCTTTGGATCCAACGCTAAGTGCCATAATATTACTGCCGTCGAATAAACGAAGGACCTGCAGTATAAGTTAGGGGCGGACGCGGTCAAAAATCTTCGCTCGCT
>JBEEGU010000048.1:0-11996 GCA_041167025.1 Verrucomicrobiota bacterium | reverse complement strand
CTTAAGAAACAACTCCATCATTTCAGTCGAATGCCGCGTTGCACTGAGAACCGCGTAATGCTGCGGTGTTTGCGAAATGTCCGCGCCGTTCGCGGCAATCGCTCCATCATACTCGAGACGAAGAAACAAATCCTCTTCCGGTTTGGCACCGACCTCGGCAAAGAGTAAACGAGCGAGATAGGGCGGTCCATAAATCTGCTCAAACGCAGCCTTCATGACCGGACTCAGTGAGTAATGGGCAAGGCGTCGCAACGACACGTCCGCGGACGAACGGGTGAACCCTTCCGTGCTTGCCAATTCGATCGCGGCCATCCGCAGTCGCTCAATATCGCCGGGATGCCCGATCGCGCCCATCGCGATCCGATCGTAAATTTCGAACACTTTCTGCCGGGATCGACCCAGCGTAACAAAAAGAATTCCATCACGATAGCCAAGCGCCGCGATCGGGCTCCCGGAGGCGAGCTGGGTTTCGATGTATTCGCGGCGATTCGCGATCGCCTCCACCCATCGATACGGTTCTTCGATCATGCGACTAATTGTCGAAAGATCGACGCAATTTTCTCCTCTGGAATTGTGCCGATCCCATCGTGTGAGACGGTTTTCATCACCGGAAAAATCTTGCCGCCTCGATCCACTCCGCCCGTCGCCGTATCCGACTCAGCGGCCGTATCGAGAGCACGCAATGCAATCGTAATGGCTTCCTCTTCATTTCGCTTTTGCAACGGCGTGCCGCCCCATTTGTTTTCGTAATAAAGAATCCCGCGCACCGCTGGCGAACCAGAACCGGTCGCCGCGTAATCGGCCGCCTCAAACTGCGCTCCCATTGCATCATAAAAATAGAGGCGCGCCGCCGGTTCCGCTCCGTGATCGTAAGTTGCGAAAATCGGCACCACCACACCGACCCCTTGCATGACAAACCCGAGATTGTCCCGTAGAAGTTTGGAGAGCGCTCTTACCTTGCCGTCGACGCTCATTTCCTGCAGTTGTGTACGCCGAAAGTATTGGAGCGAATGCTCGAGCACCCGGCCCATTTCCCAAGCTGCCGACGGCACCCCGGCAATGGCCATCAGTGAGTGTCGATCGATTTCGAGAACCTTGTCGGCGCGATCGTAAACCACGGTATGACCCGAGGTGGCGCGCCGATCCCCCGCGACCAACACACCGCCGGTAAACTTGAATGCCAGGATCGTGGTCGACTCTGTGGGCGTCAAAGAGCGAGAGCGTTCATCGCCACGCACAGAGCGGGCTCCGGATTCGAGCGCCGCGGCCACTGGGTCCAGGAGCCCCTTTCGCCGCAAAATGGTGGGAAAATCCTCCCCCGCGCCTAAAAAAACCTGGTCAAGCGCCACAAAAAGACGCCTCCATTACTCTCCCGTCCGCTGCCGGTAGCGCTTGGATTGATTGGGATCAACCTTGCGCATTTTCTTCAGGAGATCC
This sequence comes from Verrucomicrobiota bacterium, assembly GCA_041167025.1. Lineage (GTDB taxonomy): Bacteria > Verrucomicrobiota > Verrucomicrobiia > Chthoniobacterales > UBA10450 > DATFCK01. The sequence goes on along the minus strand of JBEEGU010000048.1, from coordinate 10,559 downwards.
TTCGTGTCCGGCCTGGAGATATCTGGCGTCCGCGGCCCATCCCCATCCCCTTGTTTTGGACCCCATGGCGCGGGATCAACCGGTTTCTGCGTCCGCTCTGGCATCTAAAAAAGCTAAGGGAAAATAAGACGAAGGCAAGCGGACCGCCACGCTTGCCTCCGAAACCGGCTGATGTCAAAATTGAACAGGATGAAGCCAACCGTCAGTCTCAGCCTCGTTGCCGTTTGTCTATGCTTGCTGGCGCCGTCACCGCTAATTGGCCAAACGTTCACGCCGTCCCCGGCCGTTTCGGCACAAGGGGACAAGTTGGAGGCGCTCGCGAAGAAAATCGAGGAGCAGAACAGCAAGATCGACATGCTTTCTCAGGAAATTCTCAAACTCGAGCAGCAAATCGCCAATATGCGGCCAGGCGTGGTGATTGGAGAAGCGAGTCCTCCGACACCTTCTCCGGCTGTAAGCGCCGCCGCGTCCGAGAGCCCGCGGGCACAAAATGGCAATTCTCACACCGTCGCGCGCGGCGAGACGCTCACATCCATTGCCAAAATGTATAATGTCACTGCGGGCGAACTGCAGAAGTTCAACCACATCGAAAACGATCGAAAGCTGCAAATCGGGCAAACGATCATGATCCCGGGATCTGCAACACCGGCTGCATCAGTCTCTCCATCGCCGAATACTTAATGGAGCAACCGTCGAACCAGCGGTGGTTTTTGCGTAAGCACGAGGACGGAACGGTATTCGGGCCGCTCTCATTTGATCAATTGGCCCAATGGGCTTCCACCGCGCAGATCGCGCCGCACGACGCCGTCTCATCGGATCAGCTGACCTGGATGAAGGCGCCGATGCTGCCGGAGCTCGGGATGGATTGGCTGGTTGAGCTGACGAGCGAACAATATTACGGGCCCACAACTCTTGGAGCGATCCAGGAATTCATGCGACTGGGCGAAATTGATGCGGAAACTTTTGTCATCAATTCCTGTGACGGCACGCGGCGGCAGATTCGCGAAGTCCCGGCGCTCCTGGAAGCACTCGTTCCCTTTACCGAGGACGCCGAACTGGCAGAGGGCATGGCCTCGAATGAACCTTCGCCCAGTGGAATCTCCTTCGACCTGCAGGACCGCATTCGCGATCTGGAACAAAGTCTTCGCGAAGAACGCCGTGCGCTCGAGGAAGCAGAGGAGCGTTACCGGCAGCTCGACCAGAAATACCGCGAATTGCTGCAGCAATCAGGCGGGTAGCCCGGCCGGGGCCGGGCCGTTAAGGCCACGGCGAACAAACACAACACAGCTGGTCTTGTCATCCTGAGCGAAGCGAAGGACCTCGCCTACTTGGTCCCACCGACGACGCTGAGTGATCAGCACGCGAACCGATCCCCGGCTCAGTTCTTGTCCGGTCGCGCGCTCACTGCCTGTCTAAAGGAGAAACTTCCTCTTCAATCTCGCTGGGCTCCAAGGGATCTCGCTCAATGAGATCGACGAAATCCGGCTCTTTCTTTTGCACGGTTGTCTCCAGCAAACTTTCCCGACAAAGGCGGGCGTACTTTCCCCCGAGTTCGATTAGCTCCTGATGCTTGCCGCGCTCGATGATGCGGCCGCGATCAAGAACCAGGATCTGGTCGGCACGAACAATTGTGGATAGCCGGTGCGCAATCACGATCGACGTTCGATTCGCCATCAAATGCTCCAGCGCTTCCTGAATCAATCGCTCCGTCGCAGTATCGACGCTAGCCGTCGCTTCATCCAGGATCAGGATCGGCGGATCTTTCAGTAGGGCTCGCGCAATCGAGACTCGTTGTTTTTCGCCAACGCTCAGTTTCACTCCGCGTTCTCCGACCACACTTTCCAATCCGTTAGGCAATCGAACGATAAAACCGCGCGCATTTGCCGCGTCGACTGCTCGCCATACTTCCGCGTCGGTCGCGTCCGGTTTGCCCATTAGCAAGTTCTCCCTAATTGTGCCGTTGAATAGAAAACTTTCCTGCGTGACCACTCCGACTGATTCGCGTAACGAGGGCAGGCTGTAGTCCCGGATCGATTTTCCATCGACGTAGATTTCGCCCGAGGTGAATTCGTAAAAACGGACGAGCAGGTTCACCAAGGTGGATTTGCCCGCCCCGGTCGCTCCCACCAATGCAATAGTTTCGCCGGGACGTGCGTGAAACGAGACGTTGCTTAGCGCCGGAATCTCATCAGCGTAGCTAAAGCTCACATCCTCATAGCGAATGTCACCCGCAACGCGCGTAACTGGATGATTCTCGACTAGGCCCGGTTCCGGCGGTTCATCTAAAATCTCGAAGACACGTTCGCCCGCGGCCCGTCCGGCTTGCACCAGCTGATTGAGCTGATGCAAACGGCTGATCGGATCATACAAGAATGCCATTAGCATCAACGAGGCAACCAAATCGCCGATCTGCATCGCGCCGGTCAGAACGGCATGGCTGCCGTAGCCCAGAACAACCACAGCGCCGCAAGCTTCCAGCATCGACATCGACGGGCTGTAAACCGCCCAATATCTCATCACCACCAGCGTCGCGTGACGAAGTTGATTACTTACCCGATTGAACCGCGCGTGCTCTTCCGGTTCGCGGACGAAACTTTTGATCTGGCGAACTCCCGAAAGGTTGTCATGCAAAAGCGAGTTCATGGCCGACGCTGCGCGACGTTGCAGCCGGTAACGGCGATGTGCGGTCAGCGTGTAAGCCAGAGCGCCTGCGATCAAAAACGGGAATGGCGTCAGGGCCAGCAGCGCGAGCTTTACGTTAATGTAAAACATCACCGCGATCACGATGATCACCTGCAAGACTGCAACCACGCCCTGTTCAATGCCGTCGATCAAAACGCGCTCCACCGCATTCACATCCTCGAGAACACGCGTCATCAAATCGCCGGTGGCCCGATTATCGAACCAGCGAAGTGGTAGCAATTGAATGTGCGAATAGAGATCGCTGCGCAAATCGAAGATCACTCTTTGCTCGAACGTGTTGTTCAATAAGATCCGAACCGCATTGAAGACGTGTTGAACAACGAAGGCAGCCGCCGTCAGCAGAATCAGGGGCAATAATTTCTCGGGGTGATGCAAGCGGACGACGTCGTCAATGATCCTCTTGGTCACCGCCGGAAAAATAATCACCATCAGAGTTCCACAAATGGCGCAGGCCAATGTCCCGGCGGCAAGGCCCGGGTAACGTTTTAGATAAGCGAAAACACGCCAGATGGTTTTCATCGCACAAACAAAATCGGTCACCGCCTCCGGCACGCAAGTGAATCCGACGAAAACCGCCTCCGGGTTGTCTCGATGTCTCCGGAGATGCAGCGGACAACGGCAGAAAAGGTTTTAGATTTCGGGGGCGGGTTTGCCATTGCCGTTGACTGTTTCGGCCGCTACACATCAAGCCTACCGATGGCTTTTTTTGCCGGATACAACGTCGATCAACTCAATCGCATTCTGACCTTGTCGAAATGGATACTGCTGCTTTGCGGCGTCATTTTCGTGGGTGCCGCGCTGCTCAATCAATGGCTGACGACGCGTATTTCCACCCTTCAGGAGAGAGAGAAAAATGGGGCCACCCGGCAGCTGCACGCAGCACAAGCTGAACTGGGGCGCGTTAACACGCGAGCGGCCGAAGTCATCGCTGAGCTCTCGCGCTATACCGCGCCGCGGCGCTTAACTGAGGAGCAGATGACTTCGCTTCGGAAGTCTTTGCCAAACGGTCCGCACGGCAAAGTGGTGATGGCCTCGCTCAAAGTCGAAAATGACGCCGAAGCTTACGCCGCGCAAATCGGCAAATTACTGGCCGAGGCTGGCTTTGAAGTGACGACAACCAAAACAGTGTGGCTGCAGCTGGCAGTGAAGGGTATTTACCTGTGCGCGCGCGATGCTTCTTATGCGCCCGCTCACGCCGTTCACATTCAGCGCTGTTTTCAAACTGCCGGTCTTCGTTTACGCGCGCATCAGGACAAAAAAATGTACACCGACATGGGTGTTCCCGAGGACGGGATCATTTTCGTGGTGGGCGGCCGCGAGTGAGAGAGGCGGGTTAGGCGTTCTCATGCGATTTAGTATTATGCGCAGATCTTTTTACCTTTCGTGGGCGGTTGTTCTTTTCCTGTCCTGGACCGCGCCTACGAGCGCGCAGCTTTCCAAGTTGTCGCACAGTCCAGCGAGCACGCCAGCTGTGCCGTCATCATCTCCCACCGCAACCAAAGCGACCACCCAAAGTTTTTCGCTGCAAACCCTCGCTGAACTCAGGCAGCTGCAAGAAGCCGCTTTGAAGAGCGATTATGCTTACGGGCAGGTAGCACACCTTGCCGATAACATTGGACCGCGTCTGAGCGGATCAACCCAGGCTGACAAAGCAGTGAAATATGTGGCAGCCGAGCTGAAGGCCGTCGGGTGCGAGGTTCAGCTCGAAAAAGTCATGGTGCCTCATTGGGTGCGGGGTGAAGAATCTGGCGCTCTGATTCAGTTTCCGGGGCAGGCCGAAAAGACGAACCAGAAAATTATCTTATGCGCGCTCGGCGGAAGCGTCGCGACACCTCCGGATGGGCTGAATGCGGAAATTGTTGTCGCAAAAGATTTCGATGAATTGAAAGCGCTCGGACCCGCGAAGGTCACAGGCAAAATCGTCCTTTTAAACTATCCCTTCGACAAACAAATAGCGGCCGAGGGGCGCGGTGGCGACGCCTACGCTCAAGCCGTTGTGTATCGAGCTGATGGACCGAGCGCGGCCGTGCGCCAGGGCGCGATCGCCTGATTGATTCGTTCGGTCGGAGGCGCCGAATATCGGATTCCGCACACAGGTCAGACGAACTATGCGGATGATGCTGCCAAGATTCCCGCTGCCGCGGTGACGACTGAAGACGCCGATCTGATTGCTGAGCTGGTTCGCCAAGGGCCGGTGAAAATGAAGCTGGTCTTAACGCCGCAGAAACTGCCCGACGTTGAGAGCTATAACGTGATCGCCGATATCAAAGGAAGCGAGCACCCGGAACAAATTGTGATCGTCTCCGGTCATCTCGATTCCTGGGACTTGGGAACAGGCGCAATTGACGACGGCGCCGGGGTCGCGGTTTCAATGGAAGCCGCGAACCTTGTGCAAAAATTGCATTTACGTCCCCGGCGCACGATTCGGGTGATTGCGTGGATGAACGAAGAAAATGGGCTCGCGGGCGCGAAGGCGTATGCCTCAGATCACGCAGGTGAAATGGCCAACCATTGGGCAGCGATGGAGACTGATAACGGGGCTGGTCATCCCCTCGGGATTTACATCAAGGCAGGCCCAGGCACGAAAGAGCTGCTGGCTCCTGTGTCGGCGATTCTTCAGCAATCGGGCGCAGGAATCCTGGCCCTGACGGAACACGCCGGCGCCGATATCGAACCATTGGACAAGGCGGGGGTGCCGACATTCGCCCCGATCCAGGATAGCCGCTTTTATTTCAACTATCACCACACCGCCGCTGACACTCTCGACAAGATTGTGCCCAAGGAACTGGCCGAAAATTCAGCGGTGGTGGCGGTTGCGGCGTATGCATTGGCAAACATGGAACCGCCCCTGCCCAGAGCAGTAACGCCCGACAAATAGTCCCAAACCGGTCAGGATCGGCCAAATCTCACCTGATTTCCCAGTGGCAGAAGACCGCAAATCTTTACTGCCCTCTTGGGCTCGCTACGTTCCAGGATGTCCGTTTCGGAAAAAGAGATCGAAGACGCGCTTCGGGCTGTAAAATATCCCGGGTTTACTCGTGACATTGTTTCGTTTGGTCTGGTCAAAGGCATTAATGTCAACAACGGCGATGTCAAAGTGCAGCTCGCCTTGGCGACAAACGATCCGGCTATTCCGGCCACGATCAAAAATGAGGCCGAAAAGGCTCTACACGATCTGGGGATAAAGAACGCCCGCGTTCTTATCGACATTCACGCACCGCCGGCCGGCGCCGGGGCTGCAGCCGGCGTGAGCCGTCTACCCGGAATTAGGAACGCCATCGCAGTAGCCAGCGGCAAAGGAGGCGTTGGGAAGTCGACGGTCGCGGCAAACCTTGCGATTGCGCTGGAACAGACGAAGGCCCGGGTCGGCCTTTGCGATTGCGACATATACGGCCCAAGTATCTCGCTCATGTTCGGCACGCGACAACGCCCGACCGCGACCGAAGAAAACAAAATTATTCCGATCGAACAATACAATTTGAAGCTCATGTCGATGGGTTTTTTGCTAGACGACACTGCTCCGGCAATCTTACGCGGCCCGATGGTGACGCGTTATACTCAGCAGTTTTTGCGGCAAGTGGAATGGGGCGAACTCGATTATCTGATTCTCGATCTTCCCCCGGGAACAGGCGACATCCAACTCACGATCGTGCAAACGATCGCCCTGGCAGGAGCAATTATTGTCACCACGCCACAGGAGGTTGCACTGATCGATGCCCGTAAGGCTGCGACGATGTTTGAGAAGGTGAACGTCCCCGTCCTCGGTCTGGTTGAGAATATGAGCTACTTCATTTCGCCCTCGGATCAAAAGCGCTACGATATTTTCGGCAGCGGCGGCGGCGAGCGGGAAGCAAAGCGGCTGCAGGTACCGTTGCTCGGCCAAATCCCTATTGATATCGCAACCCGAGAAGCGGGCGATCGTGGTTTTCCTATTGTGGGCCAGGATGAGAGATCCGCGGTTTCGACCGAGTTCAGGAAGATTGCCAGAGCGCTGCGCGAGAAACTGGAATAGGCTCAATTTGCGAGCACCTCCGATTCAATAGGTATGGCCGCTGCTACGTCAAAGGGGTAGGGCCAGAGCAGTTTTTATTGACCGGTTCTCATTTTTATGGAAAAAATTCGCGACATGCCTTCTACGCTGGAGGATAAATCGCATTTCGTTAAGAACTCGGTGCTCTACAAAGAGTTCCTGGCGGAACGCGAAGAAATTCTTAAGCATAAGTGGATCGAGAGCGAAAAGGCCGGGACCGATATCGGTTTCGAAAAAGCGCTGCTTGATTGGATTCTCAAACATCGCTCCAGCTGGCGCGAAAAAAGAATGAAAGGAGCTCGCACAGAAATAAAGGCAAGCTCCTGAATTTTTCCCATTCCTTTAACGCGATCCGGCGAGGTTGCGAAGGAGTGTCATGAACGAACTCACAAAAAAACGAACTCCGCCCGAGCAGGCTGTTGTCGTCATGGACGCAGCGGCACTGAGCCGTTCGCTCCGTCGCATCGCGCACGAAATCATCGAGGCGAATGCGGATTTGAGTGCTGTTATTCTCGCGGGCATTCCGTCACGGGGAAATGAAATTGCGCGGCGGATCGCCGCAGTCATCAAGTCGATCAAGAACGTCGAGGTCGATACCGGCGTCATTGATGTGGCAATGCACCGCGACGATGTTGGCATTCGAAGCGGCTTGCCCGTAGTGCGCGCCTCCAAAATTCCGCTGCCGTTGGAAGGCCGCGTAGTCATCATCGTCGATGACGTGCTCTATACCGGCCGCACTGTCCGGGCGGCAATGGATGCGATTAGCTCCTTTGGCCGGCCCGCACGCATTCAGTTGGCCACGCTGATCGACCGCGGCCACCGGGAGCTCCCGATTCGTCCGGATTACGTGGGTAAGAATCTGCCTACTGCGCCAAATGAGAAGGTCCAGGTTCAACTCGAACAAACTGACGGAAAGGCCGACGAGGTCCGGTTGTTCAAAGAATGAAAACGCGCTCATCCGCAGCTTGGCAGCGCGAACAGTTATGAGCTTCCACTGGACACGTAAAGATCTGCTCGGATTGCGGGAGTTAACCGCCGAGGAAATTCTTTTCATTCTCGAGACCGCCGACGCGTTCAAGGAAGTTGGCACACGTGAGGTAAAGAAAGTTCCGGCATTACGTGGAAAGACGCTCGTCAATTTCTTCGTCGAACCGAGCACACGGACACGCACCTCTTTCGAACTCGCCGCTTTTCGGTTAAGCGCAGATGTCATCAATATGTCAGTGAGCACGTCGAGCCTGACCAAGGGGGAAAGCCTGCAGGATACTGCGCGCAATCTTGAAGCGCTCCATACCGACATCCTCGTTCTGCGGCATAGTTCGGCCGGCGCTCCGCAATTTCTGGCGCAAAAGGTCAAGGCCAGCGTAATCAATGCCGGCGACGGCGCACACGAACACCCGACGCAAGCGCTGCTCGATCTTTACACCATCCGGGAGAATCGGCGTGAGATCGCCGATCTTCACGTCGTCATTGTGGGTGATATCTTGTTCAGTCGGGTGGCGCGTTCGAATATTTTCGGCCTAACGAAGCTGGGCGCACGGGTAACGTTGGTCGGGCCCAGCACGCTCGTGCCCAAAGAATTTGAAAGGCTCGGCGTCAAAGTATCGCACCGGATCGACGACGTCCTGCCGGAGGCCGACGTCGTGAACCTGTTGCGCATCCAGCATGAGCGACAGCGTAAGGAATACTTTCCCGGGATTGGCGAATACACCAGTCTTTTTGGCCTGACAAAAAAGCGCGCGGAGCTGTTGAAACCGGATTGTCTGATCATGCATCCCGGGCCGATCAATCGTGGGGTTGAAATTGACAGTGAGGTAGCAGACGGATCACGCAGCGTCATTCTCAGCCAGGTTACCAACGGACTGGCGGTGCGGATGGCCGTCCTTTATCTCTGCGCAGGTATCGCCACCCCATGAGCGCCCGATGCCGATCGACCACGGAACCAATGAATACGACGATCATTCGTAATGGGCGCCTGATCGATCCCGCAAACAAGCGCGACGAAGTGGCTGATCTCGTCCTCGTCGATGGACGCATCGCCGACCCATCTGTTATCCGCGATCCGAAATCCGAGATTGAAACGATTGATGCTGCCAATCTCATTGTGTGTCCTGGCTTGATTGACCTGCACGTCCATTTGCGTGAACCGGGATTCGGTCACAAGGAAACGATCGCCTCCGGGGCGCGTGCCGCCGCAGCCGGTGGATTCACGACCATCGTCTGCATGCCCAACACTTCCCCACCCGCAGATAACCCGGGCACCATCGCCTGGATCAAGGATCGCGCGGCAGAAGCCTCAGTTGTGAATGTGTTACCGGCCGGCGCAATTTCGAAGAATCTGGCTGGGGAAGAATTGGCACCTCTTGGTTCTCTGGCACAGGCCGGCGTGGTCGCGATCACCGACGATGGCCACTGTGTCCAAAATCATGAATTGATGCGCCGGGCGGTCGAGTATGCGCGTATGATCGGGCTCCCCGTGCTGGACCATTGCCAGGATTATCACCTCGTCGGCAACGGCGTCGTCCACGAAGGTTACTGGAGTATTTTGCTTGGACTTCCCGGCTGGCCGGCGGCCGGAGAAGAGGCCATCGTCATGCGCAACATTCTCCTGGCTGAACTGTGCGACCATCACATTCATTGCCAGCACCTCAGCAGCGCTGGAAGCGTGCGCCTCCTTCGTGAAGCGCGCGCGCGGGGCGTGAAAATCAGCGGCGAAGTTTGTCCGCACCACATCGCGCTGACCGACGCCGCGATTGAAAACTTCGATACCAATTGCAAGATGAATCCGCCATTACGCGCACAATCCGATGTGGATGCCATCTTCGCTGGAATCGCCGACGGAACGCTCTCCATTCTTGCGTCCGACCACGCGCCTCACGCCCAATTTGAAAAGGAAGTTGAGTTCGACATGGCGCCTTTTGGCATTGTCGGTCTGGAAACAGAGCTCGGCATTTTTCTCGATCTGCTCGTCCATAAGAACCGAACGATCGACATCCAGCGGCTCATTCAAATGTACACCGTGGCCCCCGCGGAATTGCTCAAAATCAATGCGGGCACGCTTTCGATTGGGGCCGTGGCGGATGTGACTTTGATCGACCCTGATTTGGACTGGACCGTGGACACAGCGAAATTTGAATCGGCTTCGCGCAACTCCCCGTTCAACGGTTGGAAACTGAAAGGCCGTGCCGTGCGCACAATCGTGGCCGGGAAAACGGTTTGGAAGTTGTAGCCGCGGCCCGAGGTGCAATTCACAGACGTTGCGATGTGTCCAATCGCAGCGCGGTTGCGTGGAGCGCTCCCTAAGCGCTGTAGCCGCCGCTGATGTAATTTTCCAAGTGAGCAATAGCGGCGCTTTGGCACGAAATCACCCATTTGACCAAATCCCCGATCGAGATAATGCCGACCACTTTCCCTTCTTCGACCACCGGAAGATGACGAATGCGCTTATCGGTCATCAAGTGGAGACACGCATCAACCCCCTCTTGCGGACGGACGACTTTTAAATCGGTGGACATAATCTCCGCGACGGTCGTTTCACGCGATCGCTTACCGCGCAGGACAACCTTGCGCGTGTAATCCCGTTCCGAAAACATGCCGACTAAATTTTCGCCCTCCATCACCAGGACCGCGCCGATATTCCTTTGGTCGAGTAACGCGACCGCGTCATACACACTCGTATCCGGAGGAACCGAGAAAATCTCCCGGCTCTTTTGATTCAGAATGCTGCTGATGTTTCCGCTAACGTCCATCGTGGCAAAATAGAGTGTCAGCTCATTTTAGAGCAAACCGGACGATTGACGCAAGAGAGGATGCAAGGGGACTGGGC
>JBEEGU010000047.1:0-2628 GCA_041167025.1 Verrucomicrobiota bacterium | reverse complement strand
TGCACCAGGCCGTCAACGAAATCCGCGACGTAAAATCACAGATCAAAAATCTTCACACAAAGTTCGGAGAAGACGAGAAGGTTAAGCCGGCCTTGGCTGCGGCGGACGATCTCGACAAGAAAATGTCCGATATCGAGCAGCAACTTATCCAGGTCAACATGAAGAGCTCGGAAGGCAATCTCGTATTCCCGAACATGTTGAACGAGCGCTTCGACACGTTCAGTCATGTTATTGACGCTGGTGATACGGAGCCGACCAAGCCGCAGCTGGAAGTGTTTCAACTCTTAAGCGGCAAACTGGACGAGCAATTGAAAAAATGGGCGCAGATAAAAACCGACGACGTGCCGAAAGTCGCTGGAATGATCAAGCAACTCGATTTGCCCGCGCTGACTATTACCGAGAAAAAGACCGGATAGCATCCTTTCAGCCGGAACAGGTGAATCGAGGGCGGAGCTCCGCGACGCCGCAGCGTGCCGGGCTCGCGGTGCTCGCCCCTTCAACCTTGTCCGAACCCGCCGAGCGCTCGTGGATTCCCGCAGCGGTCAGTTCTTGTCCACGCTGTATTTTCCTGGGCCGATGAAAAGAAGGCTGACGAGGAGGATCGCCATTTCCAGTGCTGGCAAACGCGAATAAAAATCGCCTCGGCTGTCCCACAACGCGACGAGATGAACCAGAGTGACGATCAAGGTGAAAAGCACCCCCACCCTGAAAAACAGCCCGAGAATCATCAGTACACCACCGGCGCAGCCCAATAGCGCCCCGACAAAACCCCAAAATTTGAAATGGGAATGGAAATCAAGATGACGCATGGCCGAACCGAAGCGTTCCCAGCTTGCCTGCCCATTCCACAAAACGGGCGCGATCAACAAAATGATGATGAGCCCTATGCTGACGCGAAAGAGCAACAAGCCTGTTTCCCGATACTTGCTCAAAAACTGCAAAGCGGCCATCGGCGCGAACTGTGAATGGATCGCGCCCGGAATGCAAACCAAACACGGCCGGGAACCTTCAAGGAGCGGCGATCTCCCGATCGCCGAACTAACTGAATCCGGCGGTCAGAGACAGCCGCTCCTCGTTCCCCGTGAGTACCATTTCGCGCATGACATCATCGGCATCAGCGTGGTTAGCCGATGGAGGAGGGCCGCAGCGCCTTACCCAAACTCGCTCGGACTCGCAGGAGCTCGCCCCTCCATTTTCACTCTACGCATTAACAACTAAAGGGTAGATTGATCTGGCATGGGCAAAATCGAAAAAGCTGTTCTGCTCGCCGCCGGACGAGGTACCCGTATGCGCGAGCTAACAGCGGATCTTCCGAAACCAATGATCAAGGTCCGTGGCAAACCGGTTTTGCAGCACATCGTCGAAGGACTGCGCGATGCCGGCATCCAACATTTTCTTATCGTTGTCGGTTATCGCGCTGATGTGGTGTGGGACTATTTCGGAGACGGTTCCGATTACAAGGTCGGCATCAATTACATCACCCAGGTTGTGCAGGATGGCACTGGCCGTGTGGTTGATTTAGCGCGTAACTTCGTAGCCGATTCCTCGTTTATTTTGAGTTACGGCGATATATTGGTGGACGCAGCCAATTACAAACGCCTGGTCGATTTGGCGGAAGATGTCGAAGCAATCGTCAGTGTGAAACGCGATGAAGATTGCAGCAAAGGCGGTGCCGTCTTCGTGAATGAACGTTTTGAGCTAACGGATCTTCGCGAAAAACTGCAGCCGGGCGAACCGTCCAGTCCCTGGTATAACGCCGGTGTTTACACCTTTCGCCCGAGCATTTTCGAATACACCGCAAAGTTGCAGCCGTCTCCAAGAGGCGAGTACGAACTAACCGACGCGATTCGCGATCTCGCACTTGCCGGCAACAAGGTTCAAGCACTTGAGCTTGGCGGTGCCTGGGCGGACGTGCGTGATCCCGAAATTCTGGCGCAACTGAATCAATAAGGGCGGAGGGACGAGCTCGTCTCGTCCCAAAAATCTTGAACGTCGGCTGCCGCCTAAGGCGTTTCTTCCATCGCCTCTCCTTCGAGAGGTTCCTCGCCGATTTCTTCTTCGATTTCCCGGCGCCACTCGCGCGAAAGCCAGGGACGAAGAAATCCATAAAGCAAATATGAGAGGAAAAGAACCGCCGGCATCCACTCGTAGTTCATGACGGTGAAGGTGAGGATGATGGCAAACGCAAGAAACCGCGGAATGGATTTTTTTGTTCTCCAATTCAACGCCTTGAAACTCGGGTACTGCACCCGGCTAAACATCATGAAGGACAGAAAAAGCATGAGCGGTGGCAGGACAAATTTCCATTTCCCGAGTTGATGTTCCCCTTCCGCCAGCCAAAGCAAGAAGAGGGTGATTGATGCAATCAGCCCCGCCGCCGCGGGAATGGGGAAACCGGTAAAGCTCTTTTCACCGCTCGTCCCTTCTGCGTCGTGAATTGTCGCAACACAGTTGAAGCGCGCGAGGCGCAACGCGCCGCACGCCAAATAAATAAACGCTATGATCCAGCAGGCACGAGGGAACTCCTGCAGAACAATTCGGTAAACCATTAATGCCGGTGCGACGCCGAACGACACAATGTCCGCGAGCGAATCGAACTCACGTCCAAAAGCGCTTTCGTGCCCGCCC
>JBEEGU010000046.1:0-3709 GCA_041167025.1 Verrucomicrobiota bacterium | reverse complement strand
TCGAATCCCAAAACCGCAATCTCGAGCATTCGTTGCCCAAGATTTCGTTGCCCATTCCAGGCCGCCAGTAAACGCCCGCGCGTATTCCATTCATTGGCAGAGGCGTTCTGACCGGGCATACTTTTGTCTTCCTGAATGCAGACGAAAACAAAGAGCGGCAGGCTATTCTGTTCGAATTCATACATGCGAAACGTGAGATCCGATTTCGTGTCGCGCACCGTTATCGGCGGCAATTCACGTTTAAAAAGGCGCCCGGCCGCGGGAAGACAAATCTCAGGCGAATGACTTCGTACTAATTGCAACGCGGTCCGTTTCGGTTTCCAACGGGCGAAGAATGCCCAGCATTTCTTGCCGGATGAATCATCCCACATCGCGGTTCTGGCCTGATCGTAACGCAGGATCGTCCGAGTCGATTCCGGGATAGCCAGAATTTGGAAGGATTTGCTATCCGTCGGCCATGCAACGCTCCAACCGGGCTGTGCGACCAATGCGTGTTCCTGGTGACGATACCAAAATTCCGTCGCAAAAAATGCCAAGGCCAACCAGGCAAGCATGATGCAGCTCTCCGCGATGGAGCCGATTCGCGACGCGCCATTTCCTGGGTTTGAAACAGCTCGCCGTCCTTTGTCCCGGAGGAAAAAAGCAATTACGCCTAATCCGCCGATACCAGCGAGCAAGACAACGGTGCCCACGAGGTCATGCCACCTGGCAAGCGCTTGGAATCCCTGTTTCGCGGCCAGCCACACCAAGATCGTTCCTCGCACGGTGTTGCAGGCGAAAACCCAAAAGCATCCACAAGCGACAAGAAACAAACGCCGTTTTGCGCTTAGCCGTAACAATTCTCCGAGAAACAGGCACACCATGATCGCCGCCTGTAAGGTTTTCACACCGCTGCAGGCATCGTCGACGCCAACAAACCCGTTCGGCAACTCGATTAGATTTCCGACGCGAAAAGCCGCGACACCAAACCACCCAACGATCTCTACCGCCGTCGCGGCCACCGCGCGTGCGAGATTTTGCACGATCGCGTTCTCGAATTGAACGAACCAGGGGACCGCGACCAAGGGAAAACAAACGGGAAAAGCGAAATGTTTGACCCACGCGACGCCGCCGGCCCGGCCAAGAACGAGCAGCGAGTATGCGACGGCAATGAGCGCAAGTATCCACCCCAACAACCGCCAGTCTGGGTTGGCTTCTTCGATTACATGGATTGGCAACAGCGCTACGAGAAGAAGCCATTGCCCTGGCCGGAATAGGGCATACGCACGCTTGGAAATACTGCGCGGCGCGGGTCGCTCGCCCCAGCGAAGATAAAAAAGAAAGGCGGCTAAAAATGGAACCGCCCACCCATAATTGTAATTCGGATTGAGCGTCCATTCATAGTGCAAGTGGACGAACACCCAAAGCCAGAGCAGGACGGAAACAATCACCGGTCAGGAGACTTAGAGCGTGTCACGGAAATCACTACAGAAAGAGAGTAGTCGGGAAGGGTTGGGCGATACCGCGGGGGCACATCGAGTGCTTATAAATACTAGAATGACTCCTGGCCGACTCGCGTTTTGCTTCATCCTGTTTTGCACAGCGACTGGAAGTTTTGTGCCCTGCGCTGAGGGCCTTGTGCTCGACTGGAGCTCGGTGACATGGGTTCCCGGATCTCTCTCGAACTCATACGATATTGACCCTTCTTCACCCGGCAATGACATCACTATCACGTTGAGCGGAAATACCAATACTTTGGTGGTCGATCCGGCATCCGGTATTCAGACACCCGCGGTCACAGACTCTCTTCAAGGAGGCGCCCCGGCGGGAAACAACTCATTAGAGTTGGCTACAAATATGATCCCGCCGAACAAACTCGTCGTGACCGTGACATTTTCCGCCCAATATCTCCGAGGTGTAAACGGCGTTTCCTTCACACTTTTCGACATCGATGTTGAGCAAAAGCAGGATGTGATCGACAACATTTCCGCTCGAGATATTAACGGGATCCAACGCGCGGCCACCATTAGTAATCTCGGCTTTTCGGTGTCGTTAACCGGTGCGGGTTTTGGTCAAAAACTGGCGGGCAATGCCGATTCACCTGATGCGGGGGCTTCATCCGGACTCGGAGACGCCACCATTAGTTTTGGGAATTTGGCGATCAAGAGTTTCACCTTCACCTTCGACAGCACGCCTGGAGGCCCAAAACTGCAAAAAATCGGCATTTCCGACATCACCTTCAGCCCGGTCCCGGAGATTAACCCGGCTTTGGCCACTACAGCCCTTTGTGGATTAACCGGCCTTGTGATCTCAAGACGAGCCAAAAAAAGGGCGGCAGAACTACAGGGGCACAGGGGGTGCTGAAACAGCACTCACAGCTGTCCTATGCCCTTCGTTCTTCGTACCTTATTCCTATTTACCGCGCTGACCTTTGCCGCTGAAAATGTCCGCGCTTTGACGTTGGATTGGGACGCGACCGCATGGACCCCGGGAACTCTTACGAACTCCTACGACATCGATCCAAATAGTCCCGGGAACGACGTTACCGTGACAATAAGCGGAAACACCAACCGCCTGACGACCGATCCAACGACCGGCGCGCAAACGCCAGCCATTACCAATTCACTGGAAGGTGGAACTTCACCTGTCCAATCGTCGCTTCACCTTGCAGCCGACCTCCACACGAATGACACGATTACCGTCACCGTGACTTTTTCCGCGCAATATCTGCTCGGTGTCGAAGGCGTCAGCTTCAAAATTTTTGACATCGATACCGAAACCAACGCAGACGAAATTCATAACATTTCCGCGACGACGTTCGGTACGGGCGTGCCGGTCGCGGGTAATGTTACCAACGCCGGATCAGCGGTGAATGTTACCGGCTTGGGTCTGACCCAGGTCCTGATTGGAAATGCCGACTCACCAAACACGGGTGTGAATTCAAGTAATGGAAATGTCACGATTGATTTCGGAAGCGCCGTCATTTCGAGTTTCACCTTTACGTTTCAGAATACACCGGGAGCGCCCCGAATTCAGCAGATCGGCCTCTTCGACATTAACTTCTCACCTGTCCCTGAGATGAATCCTGCATTAATGACCATTTGCTCCTGTGCCGGCGCTGCTGGCTTCATATTATTTCAACGTGCGCGAATCCGAAGATCGAAGAGGTAGCGAGAGCATCCGCCAGGTAGCCCGCCGTGAGTTTCTTCGGCATTGCCGCCGATGGTTGTCCTACGCCGCGGCGACCGCAATATTTTTATACAGCGCCTACTGCGGTTACGCCTTCTGGCAAAAGGGCCATCTCGAACGGCAGGCCCGCGCATTTTTCCAGAAGCGGGATTACAAGGGCGCGATCCTGGTCACCCGCCATCTCCTCCAAATCGATGAGAATAACGCGGCAGCCTGCCGGATCATGGCGGAGACGGCTACTTTGGCAGGTCGGTCCGAAGCGATCGGCTGGTATCAGAGACTCATCGCGGTCGAACCCTCGGTTGACAATCAGCTTTCGCTCGCCTCCACCGCGCTGCATTTCGGGCAATTCAAAATGTGCAGAGACGCAATCGAAAGGATACCAAAAGCGGCGCGCGGAAAAGAGCAATGGCACCAACTTGCCGGCGCTGTTGCTTTGGCCGAAAAGAATACGGTCACGGCCGAAAACGAATTCGCCGCGGCGCTCAAACTAGCCCCGGGCGATCCACAGATCGCGCTGAATCTTGCAACCGTCAGATTA
>JBEEGU010000045.1:0-2912 GCA_041167025.1 Verrucomicrobiota bacterium | reverse complement strand
ATAATCATCAGGCAGGAATAGATAAGCGGTGCCGGACCCAGATATGCTTTCAGGTTGCGGAACTGCACGATCCAACGGGCAATCAGCGTCAACGCCAGCCCGCTCAAGATGCAAACCATCCACGCGGGAAAATAAGAGCCGAGAACATCGACAGTCGGCGACTGGTAGCTGAGGACCCGCATTGCGAAAAACGCAACGAGAAGCAGTCCAAAGCCGGCGGCGATAGTCAAAATCCCAGTTTTCATCTACTGAACGGCGTAACTGGTTGGATTACCCTAGGCGATTTGTGAATCGGTCTAGCGGCGCGCGACGAAGGACGAGCTAAATCTCCGGTGCTTAACGCAAGAGCTGTTGCGGCCGTGAAGATAGCGGACTGCGTGTCATGACTTACACTCTGAGCCGATGCGAAATTTCGCTGTGCGCTCACGATCTCCGGATAAATGCTGAGCCCATTCTTGTAAGATTCGAGCACTGCGTCGAATGCGCTTTGCGATGCGGTGACCAGTTTGGCCGCGGAATCCTGTTTGCGGAGCGCGGTCTTAAAATCGGTGTAGGCCTTCCAAACTTCGCGCACGGCGGAATCGCGCGCTCCCGCGAGTTCGTTCTCCGCGCCGTGCAATTCCGCCTCAGCCATTTCCATTTTGTGGCGCCGTCCAAATCCATCGAAGATGGGAACACTGGCCGTCAGAAAAATTCCGTAAGTGGGCCGATGATCCCCAAAGTAATCTGAGTGATTGATGCTGACGTCGAGTTCGGTCTCGGTGGCGTGAGCATCGATGGCGACTTTGGGATAATACTCCGCGCGGACTTTGCGAATCCCGTGCTGTTTCGCGCGGACGTTTGCGAGCTTTGCCACCAGATCGGGACGTTGTGACAACGCTCGCTCGATCAATTCATCCACCGAACTGTTTGTTTGCTCCGATGCCGATCTTTGTCCGAGATCGGCCACATGAAGCGGCACTGTTGGCAAAAGACCGATGCTCTCGACCAGCGCAACTCGTGCATCGCTCTCGGCGCCGGTCGTTGCTTCAACATCGAACGCGGTTTGCGCAGTCTGCTGTTGCGCCTGCAGCAGTTCGGGTTTTGTCGCGAGCCCGTTGTCGATCCGCGCCTGGACCGCTTGCTCCACCGTTTGCGCCGCTTCCAATGCGCTTTGAGCAACCAGGACTTTTTGGCGAGCCGTCCCAAGTTGATAAAAACGTTCGGTCACCTGAAACACGATTTTCTGATGAGTCCCGTTGAAGCCAACGTTTGCCATCATCAATTGCTCTCTGGCCGCCGCGACGACAGCACTTCGCTCTCCGAAATCGAGCAACAACCATTTCGCGCTCAATTCCCCCCGATAAACTTGGGCTTCAGTAACAAGTGATCCACCTCCCGTAATCGAGACGGCGTTGAGGCTCGGATTCGTTAGGAGTTTCTTTTCGCTAACCGCCAATGTGGGAAACGGAATGAAGGCGCGATCGTAGCCCGCGGCCGCGGATGCGACGAGGAATGGGTAGTAAGCGCTCTCGCTCAAACCAACCGCAGCGGCCGCCTGTCGAGCGCGTTGCCAGGCGACCCGCGTGTCCGGATTGTTTCGCTCGGCGATGTCGATCAACTCGGCCAGGCCATAGATCTTTCGTGGATTAATTGAAACGTGAAAGCCGCTTTGCGCTTCGCTGAAATGATATTCGGCAAGCTCGCGCTCGTAATTCGGCAGGTTCGGCGGCGACCAAGTCCGATCGGCGCTCGGCGGAGGATCGTTCCGCCCATTGGCAACTGTGATCGCTAGGAGTAACTCCAGAATTATGACACGCGTGGACATAGTTCATACCCCCTACGCCGCCGCTGGAAGAAGATTTGAAGGAGTTGCTACCGGGCCCGGCACCCAGCGGTTGTTTCGCTCTTCGGGGGAAAGCCGCTGGTCTTCGGCATTAAGTTTCTCGATCAGCGCCGCGACACGCCCCTCGATAATCTGATGACACGCCGCCAACTCTCGCTCGCGAGCCTGAACGCCGCGGCGAGCCAGTCCTTCCAAATCATCTATATTATATAGAGTGAGACGCTCGAGCCCGGCCACGGCAGGATCTATGTTACGCGGCACGGACAGATCGATAAGAAGCAGCGGGCGATTGCGTCGTGCTTTCATCAACTTTTCGATGTCGTCGCAATTCAATAACGTCTCAGCGCTCCTCGTCGCGGCGATGACAACGTCGACATCGCGCATTTCAAAAAGACAATAACCAAAGCAGACGGCGTCCCCGCCACAGCGCGTCGCGAGATCGACCGCGCGGTCAAACGAACGATTCGCAATGAAGATCGATTGCGCGCCTTTTTTTACCAGGAGTCGAGCACAGTTCTCCGCCATCTCGCCGGCGCCGAGGACCATGATAGATTGCTGCGACAGATCGTTCTTTCCAATTAAGTCCACTGCTGTGCTCTTGATTGAAACCGTGCCGCGCCCGATCCCGGTGCGCGTCCGAATTTCCTTCGTAGCCTGAAAAGCTTTTTGAAACAGCCGATTCAAAACGCGGCCGGTCAGTCCGGCGGTACGAGCGATTTCGTAGGCATGTTTGATTTGGCCGGAGATTTCAGTTTCACCGAGCGCCATCGAGTCCAAACCCGCTGCGACGCGGAGCAGATGACGCATGGCAGCAGCGCCTTCATAGAGATAAATGTGCGGATCCAAATCGAGCGGCTCCGGGCAAAGCAGTTGCAAAAGCGATTTCACGTGCCCCGTCGCCTTTCGGGTTGTTCCGTAGATTTCAACACGATTGCAGGTTGAAAGCAGGACGACCTCGTCGAGATGCCCGAATGATTTGAGAACCTCTGCAGCATCGACAAGATGAGAAGGTGCCACCGCCAGCTGCTCGCGAACTTCGACCGGCGCGGTCTTGTGACTGACTCCGGCGGCGAAAAGTTTCATATCA
>JBEEGU010000044.1:0-6477 GCA_041167025.1 Verrucomicrobiota bacterium | reverse complement strand
TCGTCTGGGGCCGGCTCAAGGCGGGCGTGAGAGTCGACCAAGCGCGAACCGAAATGAAAGGGATCGCGGCGAGGCTGGAGAAAGCGTACCCGGCCACGAACACGCAGGTCGGCGTAGTCGTCACACCGCTGCTCGAAAACCTTGTGGGTAAATACCGGACCAATCTCGGCCTCCTTCTCGGCGCGGTCGGATTGGTCCTGCTGATCGCGTGCGCGAATCTGGCCAATCTTTTTGCCGCTCGCGGCGCAGCCCGGGCGCGGGAGTTTGCCATTCGCGCTGCCGTCGGCGCGGGCCGTGGACAAATTATTCGGCAGCTCCTGGTCGAAAGCTTTGTCATCGCGCTGCTCGGAGGCGTGCTCGGATTTTTCATTGCGGTTTGGGTCCGCGACGCCCTGGTCGCGCTCGCGCCGCAAGGCGTGTCGCGTTTCCAACAAATCTCGTTCGACCTGCCGGTGCTCGGGTTCGTCTTTTTCATCGCTTCTCTGACGACCGTGCTATTCGGATTGTGGCCAGCGTGGCAGACGTCGCGCGCTGACGTTCGGCTCGCATTGAAAGCGGGTTCGCAGGGAAGTGGCGAGACGCCATCCGCCCGTCGGGCACGCGACTGGATCGTTATTAGCGAGATCGCGCTCACCCTCACTTTGCTTACAGCCGCGGCACTCGTCCTGAAAAGTTTCTCCCGCATGCAATCGCTCCAACTCGGCTACGAGCCGCGCGGCTTGCTCAGCGCGCGCCTCGAGCTGCCCTTCAAGTCCTACTCTACCCGCGAAAGCGTGATGACATTTGCGAACGCGCTACTCGATCGAGTTCGCACCCTTCCGGGGGTAGAAAGCGCCGGCATTGGGTCGAACTCGCCTTTAATGGGTGGCTGGCAAACCGGATTTGTGCGCGAAGGCGAAGCGTAGCCTGCCCCTGGCCAAATGCCCACGGCTGATCTGGAGATCGTGGCCGGCGATTATTTCGCCACTTTCAAGGCGCCGCTCCTGCGCGGCCGCAGCTTCAACGAGCGCGACACGAAAGATTCGCCACGCGTCGTAATGATCGACCAGGCGCTGGCCGAGCAATATTTCCCGGGAGAAGATCCGATCGGCAAACGTCTCTCCGCCGATGTTGGAAACGATGAGGAAGGTTATGTCATGTCCGAGATTATCGGAGTGGTCGCACGCATGCGATTCCACGCCATCGATGAAATGGCGCCGCTGCCGGTTGTTTATTGTTCAATGGCCCAGGCGCAGCGCAACAGTCTTGACCTGTTTGTTCGCGCCGGCTCCGGCCTGACCGCGCTCGAAAAACCGATGCGAGACATCGTCAGCTCGATCGATCCCGCGCAACCGGTATTCGACGTCCGCCCGATGCGCGACCGGGTAGAGGAGACTTGGGGAACGCAACGTCTGCTCAGCTTTCTCTTTTCCGTTTTTGCCGGCCTGGCCCTCACCCTTGCTACAATCGGATTGTACGGCCTTCTTGCTTACACCTCACTCAGGCGCGTGCGCGAAATCGGCGTCCGCCTCGCTCTCGGTGCGCGTCCGGCGCAAATTCGCACATTAATCCTTTCAAAGGGAATGCAGTTGTTTGTCATAGGGTCGGGCATTGGTGTGATTAGCGCTGGTGTTCTCTCGCGGTCATTACGCAGCGTCCTCTTCGACGCTCAAGGCGCTGACCCAGCCGTTTACCTTGAGGTTGGCGCGCTGCTCTTCGGCGCCACCCTGTTCGCCTGCTGGATTCCTGCGCGTCGGGCCAGCCGCATCGATCCAATGGTTGCTTTGCGAATGGATTAGGCGCTTTTCAGCGCAGTGAAACGAGCCGCCACTTAACCTTCGCGTGGTTGATCTCGAGCCACGCTGCTGTCGGCGGCGCGCCCCGGTTAGGCCGGGTCACGCAACCGGGGTTCAAGAAGAGCACGTGACCGCGCTTTTCATTTCTCGGACCATGGGTGTGGCCGTGTAATAGAACGTCGATACCTTCGGGCGCTCTGTCTGGCGGAATGTGTTGCAGCCGAAATCTTATTCCGGTGCGTTTCAAATCAACTATTAATGGCCAGTCATTATTGCTGTCGCAATTTCCTCGAACCACCGTGACCGGGGGGCCGACGGCGCGCAGTTCGTCAATGATTCTTTCGGCGCAGACATCGCCCAAATGCCAGATTTCATCGGCATCTTTGGCGAGCGTTTCAAGAATTGGCGGAAACTTATCATGCGTGTCCGCCAAAACGAAGATGCGGTACGGTTTTTCCATTAGCCCAAGTAATTATCGCACAACAGACTTGTGTTGACCGCACCGGAAGAGATAGATCGGCCGGTCTCCGGACGGCCGAGCTGTTGATCCATCAACTCCAAATATTGTGCCAAGCCCGAATGCACGGTAGTTTCCGCTCGTGCCTTTCAATGACTTTGGACTATCACCGGAAGTGGTCCGCGGAACGCAGGCGATGGGATTCACCGAGCCTACCCCTATCCAATTGCGCGCGTTCCCCATTATCCTTGGCGGCAAAGATTTAATCGGCACGGCCCAAACTGGCACCGGAAAAACCGCTGCGTTCGCGCTGCCCATTCTCACTTTGCTTGCCCAACACGGCAAATTTCGTTGCCTGGTGTTGGAACCGACCCGTGAGCTCGCCGCCCAAGTCGAAACGGCGTTTCGCGATTACGGCCGCTTCACCGACATCTCTGTCAGCGTAGTGCATGGAGGCGTCGGTTACGGCAAACAGAAGGACGAGATCAAACGAGGCGTAGATGTCGTGTGCGCCACACCCGGTCGCCTGCTTGATCATCTCGAACAGGGTGTCATTCATTTTCGCGACGTTCACATTCTGGTGCTTGATGAAGTCGATCGGATGTTGGACATGGGGTTCCTGCCTGATGTCCGGCGCATCGTCGAAAAGATCTCAACCGATCGGCAAACGTTATTGTTTTCCGCAACATTGCCGCCCGAGATCGAGCGTCTAGCTGCTTGGGTTTTGCGCGAACCAGAGCTGGTTGAGATCGGCGTCCGCCGGTCACCAGCGGAAACCGTTACCCACGCCGTTTATCCGGTAGCTGCGGAACAGAAATTCGACCTTCTTATGGCGCTGCTCGAGCGGACGAACTTTGATAGCGCCCTCATCTTTTCCCGGACGAAGTACGGAGCCGACAAAATTGCGCACCAACTGAAAATAGGAAAACATTCTGTGGCCGTTTTGCATTCCAACCGGACGCAGCGGGAACGCATCGAAGCGTTGGAAGGATTTAAGTCGGGCAAATATGAAGTGATGGTCGCCACCGACATCGCTGCGCGCGGCCTCGACATCGCCGGTGTCAGTCACGTTATTAACTACGACGTGCCAGAGCATCCGGAAGATTACGTTCATCGAATTGGACGGACTGGCCGCGCCCAAAAGGTGGGTGACGCCTTCACGCTGATGAATGGGCAGGAAGTGCAATCACTCCAGGCGATCGAACATTTCATCGGACAAAAGATTCCGCGGCTGAAGCTTGATAACTTCCCCTACTTGTACACGGTGCTGTTCGAACCGGAATCATCCTCCGGAGGCAAGCGCGCCATCGGGGGTGGACGAACGCATCGCGGTTATTCCTTCGGGCGAAGGCGCAAGTAAATTGCTCGCCCAGGTAGGGACGTTTCTCCGAAACGTCCTTGGACGGCTCGGAGAGCCGTCCCTCCCTATTTGAGGAGCGCTTCGCGGGCCGCCTCGAGCCGCTTTTCTTCGACGCGCTCGATCTGCTCGATCGCGCGCTCTTCCAGCCGAGTTAGGTCCACTCCTTTAAGCAGAGGGGAACTTGCAAAGGTCGCCGAAAGCGCCCGCCATAAAAGCTGCTTCCCGGAAATTCCAAGGACAAGAACTTCCAGGGCATGGAGTAACCCGAGTTCGCCAATGTCTTCTCCGCTCACTTTGATCTTGGCTCGTCCAAACTTTTCCGCGAGCCAGGCGCCGGCTTTGCGCAGACTGCTTTCCTTCACCTTAAATCTTGGAAGCAAACTGCGCAGCACCTCCTGGTCGGCATCTACATCGTTTCGGAGATTCGCAAAAAAATTCCCAAGCGGCTTGCCCTCATATTTTTTGATCAAATGATCAAGCAAATCCAGTGCGGCAACTGAGCCGGCCAAATGATCGTTCAGGTAGGAAGCTAGTTCTTTCACTTCGGTGGTAATTTCTGGTCGGTTGTAGCGATGGTTATGTCAACCACCGAACCATTTAAACAGTGCTTGGCACAAACACCTCTACAACTTCCGCATTCGGACGTCTACCGGCCGATTTAAGTTGCCTCGTCCGCGCAGCGTTGAGCGGAGCGTCTAAAGAAGAAGCGCGACTTCCAAAGCCCCGAAAAAATGGCCGTTCCAGACGAGGGTAGTCTCCCTATCAAGATCGTTTCTGTTCAATCAATCGCTTAGCTGTTATTGAGCATGGGATGTCCTTTGCGGCGAGAATTGCTGGTAGTTGAGAATGGAACATGAAGGAACCTGATCCCAAGCATAACGACCGAACGGCTCTGACCTACGGGGGAGCGCGGCGCATTGTCGGTCTGATCGTTCTTGTCGTTGCCTTTTGGTTCATCCTAAGCTCGCTCGAGTCAATCGTGCTGCTTTTCGCAGTCGTCTTCCTCTTGGCTGCGGTCCTGAATCCGCTGGTCGTCTGGCTCGAAAAACGTCGTATTCCTCGTATCGCCAGCGTGATCCTCGTTTTACTCGGGATGCTGGCTGTGATCGCTACGATCATTCTTTTCGCCATTCCGCCGCTGGCCAACCAACTCGAAGGGTTGGCGCGCAGCGCACCGAGCCAGTGGCAGAACATTCGTGTCCGGATCAATTCGCTCGCGCAGAGCCATCCCGCCGTTCGAGATGCCTTGCCTCAAACGGATGAGATTGTCGGCAAAATTGGCGCTGCTGCCGGGACCGTTGGCAACGTTCTACTCCGGTCGACCCTCGGGTTAGTTGGCGGCGCCCTTAGTTTTTTGCTGACGTTGTTGCTCCTGATCTTCGTCCTGATCAATCCTAAACCCCTCGTCGCCGGCTACCTGGCGCTGGCCCCGGACCGTTACCGCGGCGAGGCGCATCGCACTCTAGTGCGGATGATTCGCCAAATGCAGGCCTGGGCCCGAGGTGTTGCCATCAACGGTTGTATCACCGGCGTTTCTCTTGGAGTCGGCCTCTGGCTCGTCGGTATTCAGCCGGCGCTGATGTTCGGAGCTTTTGCGTTCCTGGGAGAATTCCTCCCGAACATTGGAGCTTTCCTTGTCTCCATTCCAATTCTGTTTCTGGCGCTAAGCATGGGCGCGACAAAATTCTGGCTCGCGCTCGCTGTGATCCTTGTCGTTTATCAGGTCGAGTTGAATTTCTTAGTACCCGTTGTCCTCGGCAAGGAAATGCGGTTGCATCCGGTCAATATTCTCTTCTTCACTTTGGCAATGGCAACGCTCTTTGGGCTTCTCGGTGCCATCCTCGCCGTGCCTGCCGCCGCTCTAGTCCAAATCGTGATCGACGAATTTTATCTGCGCCCTCGAAATCTGGATTACGGCGCGATTGAGCGTCAAGCCACCGCCATCGTTCAAGGCAAATCCCGAGTCCCGGCCGAAATCCCGCCAAAATCGTCATGAAAACCTATCTGATTTGGTTCACAAACTTCTCGCTCCTCGCCTCGCCCGCACTCGCGGAAAAAATCGCGCTCGTCGGCGGCACCGCCATTAATCCGGGCAATGGAACGATCATCGAAAACGCTGTAATCCTCATCAACGGGGATGCGATCGAGAGCGTTGGTAGCCGCAAAGAGAACGAAGTTCCAGCGGGGTCGCAGTGGGTCGATTGCAAAGGCAAATTTATCCTGCCTGGTTACATCGACACTCATGTCCATTTCTTCCAGTCCGGTGGTTTGTTCACCCGGCCCGATGCGGTCGATCTGAATAGTGTCCGGCCTTACAAGGACGAGGTCGCCTGGATCAAGTCGCATCTGAACGATACGTTCGCGCGTTATCTTCGCAGCGGCATCACCAGCGTCGTCGACATCGGCGGCCCGATGTGGAACTTCGAGATGCGTAAAATTGCGAACGCCACCGCGAAAGCACCTCGCGTGGCCGCAGCGGGACCGCTCATCTCCAGCGTATCGCGAACGAAGCTCGACCTTGGTGACCCGCCGATCGTGAAAGTCGACACGCCTGAGGAAGGCCGTGCGCTTGTGGCCAAGCTTGCCGCGCAAAACCCCGACTATATCAAAATCTGGTACATCGTACCACGAGCTCCGTCGCCGTCACCAAACACGACACCCGTCCCAGGGCAAAGCGATGTGGAACGAGCGGCGATATTCCGCCCGATCGTTCATGCCGTAATCGAGGAAAGTCATGCGCGCAAGCTGCGCGTCGCCGTGCATGCGACCGAACTCGAAGCCGCGCGCGCTTCGGTGGAAGAAGGCGCGGACCTCCTGGTTCACAGCGTGACCGACAAGCTCGTCGATCAGCCTTTCGTGGCGTTGCTAAAACAGAAGAATACAAT
>JBEEGU010000043.1:0-8085 GCA_041167025.1 Verrucomicrobiota bacterium | reverse complement strand
AGGCGAGCAGGTCCGGAACGACGTCGAAATGTTGACAACACCAGACCCGGCCGGTTACACCCATGCCGCATTGCACTTCGTCAAAAATAAGCAGGACGTCTTTTTCATCGCAAATTTGGCGTAAAGTCCTGAACCAGTCGCCGCGAAAGTGATTGTCACCGCCTTCGCCCTGAATGGGCTCGATGATGATTGCGCAAATATCGATGTTGCGCTCGTCCACCAGTTTTCGGATCTCCGCTTCCGACTTCTTCTCGCGCTCGATGACATCGCTCTCGCGCTCCGACTCAGGTAGAGAAAAATCGATGTAGGGACACGACACGCGCGGCCAGTCGAACTTGGCGAACAAGTCCGTCTTGCGCGGGTCGGTGTTGGTCAGGCTCATGGTGTACCCGCTGCGCCCATGAAAGGCGTGCCGGAAATGCAAGATCTCCGTCCCGCGTTCGCCGCCACGTCCGGCCTCGGTATTTTTGCGCACCTTCCAATCCATCGCGGCCTTCAAACAGTTTTCCACCGCCAGTGCACCGCCCTCGATAAACAGATAACGGTTCAGCGGTGCTAAGCCGCAGACACGAGCGAATGTTTCGACGAATTCCGCGTAGGCTTCCGAGTAAACGTCCGAATTGGCAATTTTCACTTTCGCCGCCGAAAGCAGTTCTCGCTCGACCTCCGGCTTGTTGAAATACGGATGATTAAAACCGACTGCCATGGAACCGAAAAATCCGTAGAGATCGATCAACGGCCGATCGGTCGCAGCGTCGTACAAATAGGACCCGCGACTTTTTTCGAGATCAACAATGATACGAAAACCGTCGAGCAGAATATGCTGCTCCAAACGTTCAAGCACGCGCATGGCGTGCTTACTTTCCTTATCTCCTTTTCCTTTTGCTCGGCCGGGGGTTCGAGATGAAACCGCCTCGGTGAGCATGGGCGGCATACTCATCCGTTGAGGTTAATCTTTCCTCTGAACCGGGTCAACCGAAGGTCATCCGGCGCAAGTGGTAGCTGCTTGGCCGAGCCGGGTTTGCGGGGAACAAGGAGCGGCGGTCTCCAGACCGCCGAACTAGATTAAATAGGCGGCTTGGAAACCGCCCCTCCTTAACAAACCGATTCAGTAGTCTCGCCGGAATCTCACACCATCCCTTTGCGCAAAAATTCGTGCTTCCCGGCAAGCAATTCCTGGGTCAAATCATAACCGCGGCGATCGACGTTCACCGCCGTGCCGGCGAAATGGTGATCGATGCGCAACCGAGCGGAACGGCAAAAATAATCTGCCAGAGAAAGGACTTCGTCCGCGTTCCCGCCCTCATCTATCTTCGATTGGGCGAAGGAGCAGGTTGCGCTGATCGCGAAAAGCTCCGTGGCGATGCCGACGAAACGCGAAAGCAAAAGCTGCTCGCGATCAAGTTTGGGGCCAAACCTGGCCATGGCATGAAAGAGACCGCGCGCTAACCGCTTGCTCGTCCGAGCCGCGTAACGAACGTGGGCCGCGAGATCGGAATGGAGATTGTCGATCCGACCCGATCCGCCTGGCAACCATTGGCGCGGATACCAGCCCGCATAAAATTTGCCGGAGATCAGAAAGGCCTTCACCCGGTCCGACATCGGCAATTGGGTATTGAAGATCGCTCCGCCCACTTTCAGGTGCGGGTCGAGCGCCTCACGGGCGATAAAGAGACGCATGATTTCGCTCGAGCCTTCGAAAATCATATTGATCCGGCAATCGCGAAGGAAACGTTCCACCGCGATCGGGGGTTCACCGCGACCAGCCAGGGATTGCGCCGTTTCATATCCGCGGCCACCACGGACCTGCATGGCTTCATCGGCGATCCTCCAGGTTGTCTCCGTCGCCCACATTTTGCACATCGCCGTTTCAATCCGCAGATCCCCCGCCTTCCGGTCGACCATCGCCGATGTTAGAAATGTCATCGCTTCCATGGCAAAAACGTTCCCGGCCATTTCCGCAATCTTGCCCGCGATGGCGTAATGCTGGCCAATCGGGGCGCCCCATTGAATCCGCTCTCCTGCCCATTTTCGACAGATTTCCAGCAGCCGCTTCGAGAGACCGACACAAGCGGCCGGGATAGTGAGGCGGCCGGTGTTCAGGGTGGTGAGAGCCACCTTCAGGCCGGCGCCCTCCTTGGAAATCATATTGTCGCGCGGCACTCGAACATTGGTGAACTTTACGATGCCGTTGTAGAGCGCCCGCAACCCCATGAAGTGGCAGCGATAAGTAATCTCAACCCCGGGCCAATCGACATCGACAATGAACGCCGTGATTTGCTTGCGCTCCCTGCCATTGACCACTTTCGCGGGGGTTCGGGCCATGACCACGAGGACCCCGGCCTTGATCAGATTCGTGCACCAAAGTTTTTCTCCATTGAGAATAAAGGCTGAGCCATCTTCGGTCGGGTCTGCCCGCAGGCTCATATTCGCCGGATCGGACCCGGCGTTCTGCTCGGTTAACGCGAACGCGGAGATTTCTTTGCGCGCCACGCGCGGAAGATAGTTTTTTTTCTGATCTTCGGTCCCGAAAAGCAGGAGCGGCTGGGGAACTCCGATGGATTGATGTGCGGATACGAGTGCGGTTACGTTGGCGTCCCAACTGCCCAACAACATCGCGGCGCGACCATAATTTACCTGCGATAATCCAAGACCGCCGTATTGCGTAGGAATTTTGACGCCGAACGCGCCCATCGCGAAAAGCTCATCGATATTGTTTTGCGGAATCTCGCCCGTGCGATCGATCTCATCGGGATCAACATGGTCGCGCAGATAGTTTCCAAGCTTTTCCAAAAAAGGTTCGCCCGCCGCCCGATCTTCCAACGTCTGTTCCGGATACGGATGGATGCGATCGAAATCGTATCGACCAACAAAAAGGTTGCTCGCGAAACTGCCTCGATCATCGAGTGGATCGCGCGACGACTCGGCGAGTTCAAGCGCGTCCCGCTGGCCCTTCGACATCTTTGAGGTGTCGATAACGGACGCAGCCGGCTTATCAGTTTTGACGCTGGTTTCCTCTCGGATTTGTTTCTCCGGAGCTTCGAGCGGTGATTTCATGGGAGTGGCGCAAGGCTCTGGCTTGGGGATCAACAAAACGCAAGCTGGAAGCTTACGCTACCTTTACTCTGCATAAAATTTCAAACCGGTCTTGGCGTGTTCCTTCAAGGTTCCGCACGGAACAAACTTTTCGTCCTTCTGCGCCAATTGCTCCATTGCATCGACAATTTTTTTCAACCCGAAGTGATCGCCAAAGCGTAACGGACCGCCTCGAAACGGGGCGAACCCGGTGCCAAGAATCATACCGTAGTCCGCGTCTTCCGGAGTTTGAACGACGTTTTCCTCCAAACATCGCGCGGCTTCGTTGACCATGAGAAACACCAGACGGTTGGAAACATCTGCCGGCTCCGAATCGGCGAGACGCCGCCAAGGTTCCAGAGAGGCATTCGGGATCTCCTTTTTGCCCTGGTAAGCGTAGAAACCGCTGCCTGATTTGCGGCCAAGCATCTTAGCCGATTGCATTTTATGCAAGATGTCGGGCGCTTCGTCGCGGCGTCCGTAAGCGCGAGCCAACGTGTTCGCGATGTCGACCGTGACGTCTATGCCAATTTCGTCGATCAAACGAAGAGGGCCCATCGGCATGCCCCATTTCACCAGTGCGCCGTCAATTTTTTCGGCGCTCAGACCATTTTGGAAAAGTTCGGCGGCTTCGAGTAGATAAGGAAACAAAACGCGATTGACCAGGAAGCCGGGACGGTCGCGCACAATAACGGGAACTTTTCCGATTTGTCGTGCAAACGCCAGGCTACGTTCGCGGGTTTGATCGGAAGACTGCTCGCCGATGACGACTTCGACCAGTTTCATCCGGCTGACCGGGTTAAAGAAGTGCAGGCCAATGACCCGTTCGGGCGACGTCGTTTCTGCGGCAAGTTCGCCAATCGGTAACGCCGAGGTGTTCGTGGCCAACACTGTCTCCGGTTTCACCTTGGTCGCGAGGTCGCGAAAGATTGCTTTTTTAATCTCAAGCTTTTCTGAAGCCGCCTCGATCACAATTTGCACGTCTCGGAGTTCGACCGGCGCGGTGGAGGCAACGATGCGCGCCCGGCCTTCTTTCGCTTTTTCTTCGGTCAGAATGCCACGCTTGACCGCATCGGCGTAGGTCTTATCGATATTGGCCAGGCCCCGGTCGATTTGTTCCAGGCCGACGTCCCGCAAGATGACGCTGACACCACGGGAGCTGAGCCACTGCGCGATGCCGGCTCCCATAACCCCCGCGCCGATGACGGCGGCATGCACAATCTTGTCGGCTGGCGCCTTTGTCGTCCCGCGCTTGTATTTTTCGGCGAGGAAGAAATTCCGAATCAGATTCCGGGTCGATTCGGTATTGCCGAGTTCGACGATCGCGTCGAGTTCCAATGAAAGAGCTTGGTCAACCGAGGTCTCCAGTCCTTTTCTGATCACTTCGACAGCATGAGCCGGTGCTTGATTACCTTCCCGGCTGGCAGCCTCGCCTCCGGGCGAGCCCACGCGAGGCGGCGCCTGGTCCCGGCCCTCCGCGCCGGCTTTCCGTTTCCCCTCGCCAAGTTTTTTGCGGGCGACATTCAAGAGTTGGTCGCGAGCAGTTAATTCGTCTACCAAACCGAGCTCCGATGCTTCGCGCGCCGAATATAGTTTGCCTTTCAAAATGACTTCTTCCGCCCGCTCGGAACCGATCAACCGGGGCAGCCGCGTGCAACCGCCCCATGCCGGGACCAATCCAAGTGTTGTTTCGGGAAGGCCGATTCGCGTAGCGGGATCATCGGACGCGACACGCCAATCACACGCAAGTGTCACTTCATACCCGCCTCCCGCCGATGCACCGTGAATTGCCGCGCACGTTGGTATCTTCAACGCTGCAATTCGATTGAAAACGCGTTGGCCTTGGGCAATAAAATCACGCAGCTGGCCAGATTCCGCCTTACGCAAAAGCGTCTTCAGATCGGCCCCGGCAATAAAAATGGATTTCTTCGCCGAAACGAGGATCACTCCGCGCAGCGATGCGTCGCTCTCGATCGCGTCGAGATGCTGATCGAGCTCACTGAGAGTAGCCGCGTCAAAAATATTCGCGCCTGACTCCGGCCGATCAAAGGTCAACAGGCAAAGGCCGGCGTCGACATCGCGGCGGATCAGAGGAGCAGTTGTTAGGGTGGCAGACATGAAAAATCATTTTGGCTCGTTTCCAAAAAATTCCAAGTACGGAGAGACTCCGGGGAGCGCAGGCGCCTCGCCTGCACATTTCGCGCCCTGCCCGAAATTTGTGGTGAGTCGGCATAAGACGAACAAGTTTGCGACGGGGGCACGTGGGCCTCCCCGGAGATTGCGCTCGGCAAACCTGAGTGTTACAAACCCACGGAATGAGGCTCCACGCCTGCTTATGGTCGGCAACCTTCTAGCACCAGAGATCAGGAGTTTGATCGTCGCCCGCGATTTCAACGGGCTCCGCGAGCTTTTCAAGGAATGGCCTCCGGCCGATGTCGCGGAAGTAATTCTCGACCTGCCGGAAGACGAACAAGTCATCATTTTCCGGGTGCTGCCCGCAGCGCTGGCGGCGGACGTTTTCGAATACATCGGGGTCGAAGAACAGCAAAAACTGCTGCGCGCGATGGCGCACGAGCAAGTGGTCGGAATTCTAAATGAAATGTCGCCGGACGATCGCACCGCTCTGCTCGAGGAGCTGCCGAGCGCGGCCGCGCGCCAGCTTATCCGGCTGCTCACGCCGGAGGAGCGGCAGGTCGCCCAGGCGCTCCTCGGTTATCCCGAGGGAAGCGTCGGCCGGTTGATGACTCCGGACTTTATCGCCGTCCATGAAGATTGGACCGTGAAAGGAGTCTTGGATTATGTGCGCGAGTTCGGCCGGGACAGCGAGACCCTCAACGTGATCTACGTCGTGGATGAGCGCGGGCGTTTGATCGACGACGTGCGCATTCGTGAGTTTCTGCTCAAGCCTCTCACGGCGAAGGTAAACGAGATCAGAGATGCGAACTTTGTCGCTCTAAGGGTGAACGATTCTCAGGAAGACGCGCTCAATATTTTCCGGAAATACGATCGCAGCGCGCTTCCTGTGGTTGATTCAAACGGCGTCCTGGTTGGCATCGTCACGATCGACGATATGCTCGACGTCGCTGAGCAAGAAGCGACCGAGGACATCCAGAAAATCGGCGGTATGGAGGCTTTGGACGAGCCTTACATGCGCATA
The DNA here is from genome assembly GCA_041167025.1 of Verrucomicrobiota bacterium. Classification (GTDB taxonomy): domain Bacteria; phylum Verrucomicrobiota; class Verrucomicrobiia; order Chthoniobacterales; family UBA10450; genus DATFCK01. Next base: position 1,853 of record JBEEGU010000043.1, on the reverse strand, counting down.
TCGCTCTGGCGCATGGTCCGGAAGCGCGCCGGTTGGCTCGTGATTTTGTTTCTCGGTGAAATGCTGACCGCGACGGCAATGTCCAACTACCAGGATGAAATAGCCAAGGCCGTGGTACTGGCGCTATTTCTCCCGCTCATTATCTCCAGTGGCGGAAACTCCGGCTCGCAGGCGTCGACCCTCATCATCCGAGCCATGGCCCTGGGCGAGGTGACCCTGCGCGATTGGTGGCGAGTCGCCGCCCGCGAAATCCAGGCCGGATTGTCGTTGGGCATTATTCTGGGGATCATCGGCGCAGTCCGGGTGGCGGCCTGGTCAATCATCGGCCACAATTATTTTCATCGGGATCTTTACGGTCAACATTGGCCGCTCGTCGCGATGACCGTTGGGTTTGCTCTCGTTGGCGTCGTTCTTTGGGGATCGCTCTCGGGCTCGATGTTGCCTTTTCTTTTGCGGCGGTGCGGGGCCGATCCCGCCACGTCCTCGGCGCCGTTTGTCGCCACTTTGGTCGACGTCACCGGGTTAATCATTTACTTTAGTATTGCATTCTTCATCATGCGCGGCGCCATGCTCTAGGTTCCTATTTCTTATGTTCTCGATTCGAAAACTCCTCGGTCACGACGAAAAATTCTACGACTTGCTCGAAGCCAGCGCCCAGCAGGCGGACAGCAGCGTCCATCACCTGGTCGATCTGCTGGGCAAATTAGAGCAGGGCGATTCGCCGCAAAACCTGGCCGCGTTCGCCGAAAGCCGGCGCGAAGACAAACGCATCACCCAGGAATTGACGGAAGCCCTTTCGAAAACGTTCATCACTCCCTTGGAACGGGAAGACATCCAGGCGCTCGGCTCCGCGCTTTATAAAATTCCGAAAACAGTCGAGAAAATTGGCGAGCGCGTCCTGATCTCGCCGGAGGATTTGCACGGACGAAGCTTTCGCAAGCAAGTCGAGTTGCTCGATCAAGCGGCTGAAGCCGTCCTTGCCATGGTTAAGCAACTGCGCAAAGGCACCGACATCCGCACCGCGCGTGATATGAATGCCAAATTACAGGCAATCGAAGGCGATGCCGACAAGCTCGAATTGGAATTGCTGCGGGACCTTTATCACGGCGATTACAGCCCGAAGCACATCATCTTCCTGCGCGATCTCTATGAGCTCCTCGAAAAAGTGATCGATCGCTGCCGGGATGCGGGAAACATTATCCTGCAAGTTGTTCTAAAATACGCGTAGTCGGCGGGATCACCGGCCATGCTTATTTTCATCACCGTTGTTCTGGCGGCGATTATCTTCGAATACAGCAACGGCTTTCATGATGCGGCCAATGCCATCGCCACCGTCGTCTCCACCAAGGTGATGACGCCGCGGCAGGCCATCATTATGGCGGCGGTTTTTAACCTGACCGGAGCGCTGATGGGCGGCGCGGTGGCGTCCACCATTGGAAAAGGACTGGTCGATACCAATGTCGTTACTTTGGCGACCATACTTTGCGCCCTAATCGCGGCATTTCTTTGGAACATGACGACGTGGTGGGCCGGGCTCCCCTCCAGCTCGAGTCACGCTCTGATCGGCGGATTGTGCGGCGCCGCCGTCGCTTCAGCGCACGGGAATTGGGGTGTGCTGAAATGGTATAGCGGCCTCTGGCCCAAAGTGGTGTTGCCGATGATCATTTCGCCCGTCGCCGGCTTTCTTCTCGGGGGTTTGTTAATGCTCCTGCTTTTCATCGTGCTTCATCGTTTCACCCCGCGCGCGGTGAACTCAACTTTTGGCAAGCTGCAAATTTTCAGCGCAGCCTGGATGGCGCATAGCCACGGCACCAATGACGCCCAAAAAACGATGGGTATCATTACGCTCGCTC
>JBEEGU010000042.1:0-11192 GCA_041167025.1 Verrucomicrobiota bacterium | reverse complement strand
TTGATTCTCAAGCGCTATCCCCCCCGCCACCGCCAGGCTCCAGTGATCATACGCTGAAGTCCAGCGGTCCGGTTTAGCGCCAGAGATTGCATGCAACCTTCCATTCCACAACTGGACCGTGGCGCTGTAGCGCGGCTCCGGAAGGGGCGGAAGATTGCTCCAAGATTTGTCTTGGACGTCGAACACAAAACAATCCGCTACCGCCGGGTGACACTGCGTTCCGAGTTGTCCCCCGATCAAATAGATGAAACGCTCTTCTCCGCAGGAGCGTCCCATGTGTGTTTGCGGCACATTAGCGGGCATGTCAATACGATCGACCCATCGTCCCCTGTTCAAATCGAATACATCGATCACGCTGAGGACCTGATCGAGGGAATGAAAACCTCCGATCAAAAAAATCTCGTGCCCGATCCTTGCCACCGTTCCTTCGGTTCTTCCCACCGGACAAGGTGCGCACGCTTTCCACATCAGTTCCGGAGGTTTGCGATGCAGCCGATTGAACGCCACCTGTTGTCGGAACTGCGTCACCCGATCAGCCACCGAATGTAGAATCGTCCGGTGCCTTCTTCTCTTTAACGCGCTCATTCCAGAATCACAAAGACAGTAATGTCCTTCCGCAAAACAAAAAGCGGCCGCCGCATTCTTCACGCTTGGAAATCGCGACGAACGTTTTAGCTGGCATCGGGGGTAAGTGAATACTGAAGATATTGGATTTCAACAACCGTAACAACATTGACAGGTTGTCGCCGCCGCGGCCTTGTTAACCAGACCGCTTCGGGGTACGAAACACGCTGGCTCGATTTGCCTGTTTTCAATCGTTTCCAAATCGCGAGATGACCATAACCATGAAACAAATGATGGGTTAATGATGAACCCGGTGACCGCTCCATCTGGAGATCGTCTTCTCCTTATCTGGAGAACTGAATTTTTGTTCTACACGCCGGAACGACGGCAGCTTGCCCAGGAATGGAATCACGTCCGTTTAACCTCGGCGGAGTTGCCCGAAACTCCGACGCTGATTAATCATCGACTCGATGGCCCCTTGCCGTTGGAAAATGAATCGTTCGATGCCGTTTATTGCTTCCATACCATCGAGCATCTCAATCCAAACGCTGGGAAACGCTTCATTAACGACACGCGCCGCCTGCTTAAGCCCGGGGGTGTCCTGCGTGTTTCTACCCCCGACCTTGAATTTCACTCTCGAGATTACCTTGACCGTTTGAAAGAACAGATCGAAAGCCCTTCGCGTGAAAATTACGCCCGGTACCATTGGGCAGTATGCAATCTGATTGATCAGTCCGCGCGTGAGGTGTCGGGCGGCGCAATGTTGCAAGCGATTCGAGACCGCGAGTACAATGCGGAACATCTCAAGCAAATAAACGGCGATTTATTGCATTTTCTGTTCCCGCCCACTCCGTCCGATTCATTTTCCGGGGGTGCGGCTTCCAAGCCGTCGTTTTCGTTAGCGACGGCTCTTTTGGCTCTGCCGCGTAAAATCGGCCGCAAATTACTCGGCCTATTCCAATGCGCACCGACTCAGTCCTATCTGGAACTCAGCCACGAAAGAAATCTCTGGATGTACGATCGCGTCTCGCTCGGAGGGATTTTATCAGGTTGCGGATTTCGAGATGTGACTCCCCTCACTTATCGGACCTCGCAGATTCCTGATTGGCAGCGATATAACTTCGACCAGTCGGCTTTTGGGGATTATCCCTTGGAGCCTTCACTCTATATAGAAGGGATAAAATAATGGAGAGGGCAAATTCAATTCCGGGGAACTAGAAGGAGCGGAGCTATCAGAGCGAGACTACGGTCGCAACCGCCGGTCTAAACCATAAGGGAATATTTCCGGAATTTCTCCCGCTCGTAAGGTGGCTTGGACCCCGCGCCAGTAATCGGCACGGAACAAGTCGCCGTGTTGTTCAAGCAGCGCGATCCGCGCCCGCTCGGGCATGCCGAGAAAATTCGGGAATTCTTCCGGGAAAATATCGTTCTCGCGCACCGAGAACCATGGCTCGGCTGATATCTCTTCTTCGTAGGTCGTGGCCTGCGGTAAATCGCGGAAATTGCAATCGGTCAGAAAACAAAGCTCGTCGTAATCGTAAAACACGACCCGTCCGTTGCGGGTGACGCCAAAATTTTTGGTCAAAAGGTCTCCCGGAAAAATATTCGAGGCGGCGAGATCCTTAATCGCCCGGCCGTAATCCTGCGCAGCGGCGGCAGTCGCGGCGGGCTCCGCTTCGGCGAAAAATATGTTCAATGGGTTGATCCGTCGTTCGACATAAGCGTGATGAATGACAACGTCATCGCCCTCCAGGCGCACCGTTTTCCCGGCGTCACGCCGCAAATGTTCAAGGAGCCCGGCGTCAAAGCGATCGCGTGCAATCCTGAGATGTTCGAATTCGTGCGCCTCCACCAACCGGCCGGCGCGGTCATGCTCGAAGACGAGCCGGTAACGACGCATCACTTCTTCGCGAGTCGTGTCCTTGGGGAAATCAAAGCGGTCTTTGATGAGCTTGAAAACGACGTCGTAGCTCGGCAGCGTAAACACTAACATCACCATGCCGGGCACACCCTGCGCGGTTGTGAATTGATCGGTAGAACTGCGCAAATGAGCCACGAAATCCCGATAAAATTCCGTTTTACCATGGCGATGAAACCCGATGGCGTTATAGAGATCAACGCCCCGCTTCCGTGGCATTAACTCCTTGAGATAACGGACCAATTGGTGCGGACATTTTGCGTCCACCCGGAAATAGGCACGAGTGTATGAAAACAAAACCGCCAGGTCACCGTCGCCGTGGAGAACGGCGTCAAGGGTGATGCCTTTCCCGTCCGGATGACGAAGAGAAAGTGCAATAGGCAAGCCGGCAGAGGCACTTTGTCCTGACCGTGCCAGTCGCCCCACGTAATACGCGCCCTGCCCACGGTAGAAAGCGGTGGCAATCAACTCAAGCGTCCACGTGGAAGATCCTGTCGATCCATTCCCACCTTGCGCGACCGAATCCGCCAGGCGTTCCGCTGCAACCTGCACGCTTGCGGGTAAGTCTCTCCAACATTCGGCCGGGAAACCTTCCGCCGAGAGATCGGTCAACGCTTGAAACAGTACCTGGTCGAGTGCGTTGCCGGAATAACAACGGCGCACCTCGTCCAGGCTTTCGGGAGGCGCATCAAAATCCGTATCAACAAATTCGATGGCCTGATCCACCCCCTCCGTCGCGAATACACGGCGAGTGAGCGAATTAAAGAAACTTTCCGCGATTTCCCACGCGGCCGAATTCACAATCAGCGACGAATAAACTGCCTTGATTGCGGCCCAGACACTGCGTTCGCGCAGACGCGAGCCGGTCAACTCCGTAATTTGCGCGGTAAGATCATCCAGAACATCTCCGTAGAGACGAAGCCGGGCCGCAGCGTCGGCGTACGATCCAGGCCAATCTCGAACGACAAAGCGATCGCGCGCACGCTTTGTAATGTCGTGAAAGCGTTTTTCATAAATGAGGAACGCGTCCTGGATGGTTTGCGCGCACAGCGCCGCCAGCCTGCTGTCGGTTAACGCCGTCGCGGTCGACGAAACCGTGTTACCCGCCATGAAACGACCCGACTCGAGACAAAAGCGATTCCGCTTCGGTTTTCAATGAAACTGCTCTTGTTCGGTCGACCCCCGGAGCGCAGTTGTCGAGCTTTCTCCCCCGGCAATGACCTGGGCGACGTCGTCAAAATATCCGGTGCCGACTTCGTGTTGATGCTTGGTCGCGGTGTAACCTTCGACCTCCTCCGCAAATTCCGCTTCCTGTAACTCAGAATACGCTGCCATCCCGCGATCGCGATAGCCGCGAGCGAGATGAAACATGCTGTAGTTCAATGCATGAAAACCAGCCAGAGTGACAAATTGAAATTTGTAGCCCATCGCGCCCAGTTCCCGCTGAAACTTGCCAATGCTGGCGCTATCGAGCTTCTTCTTCCAGTTGAATGACGGAGAACAATTGTAGGCAAGCAATTTATCGGGAAATTCGGCGCGCACGCTTTCCGCAAATTTTTTCGCCTCGGCCAGGCTCGGTTCCGCCGTCTCGCACCAAATCATATCTGCAAGCGGTGCGTAACTAAGTCCGCGCGCGATCGCCTGATCGATCCCGGCGCGAACACGATGAAATCCCTCCGGAGTTCTTTCGCCGGTGAGGAAAGCTGCGTCGCGTTCATCGGCGTCGCTCGTCATCAGGGACGCGGCGTTCGCGTCCGTCCGGGCCAGAATGACGGTTGGAACATTGCAAACATCCGCCGCCAGACGAGCAGCCGTCAGATGGGTCAACGCCGTGCGCGTCGGAACCAGGACCTTGCCGCCCATGTGACCGCATTTTTTTTCGCTCGCGAGTTGATCTTCCAGGTGCACCGCAGCCGCTCCCGCTTCAATCATGGCTTTGACCAGTTCGAAAACATTGAGAGGTCCGCCGAACCCGGCTTCCGCGTCTGCCACAATCGGCGCAAACCAATCGATCTCATTGCGACCTTCGGCATGCGCAATCTGATCAGCGCGCTGTAAAGCTTGGTTGATGCGTTTCACTACGGCCGGAACGCTGTTCGCAGGATAAAGACTTTGATCGGGATACATTTGCCCGGAGAGATTGGCATCGGCCGCGACCTGCCACCCGCTGACGTAAATCGCCTTCAACCCGGCGCGGACTTGTTGCACCGCCTGGTTGCCGGTCATTGCGCCCAGCGTGTTTACGAATGGTTCATTTTGAAACAGGGCCCAAAGTTTTTCCGCGCCGCGTTGTGCGAGCGTGTGCTCGATCACTAGGCTGCCCTGCAATCGCTTCACGTCCTCGGGCGAGTAGTTACGCGAGATCCCGTGCCAGCGTGGGTTCACTTTCCATTGTTGGTCCACCGCTGTTTCCTTTTTTTGCATGCTTAATCGAGTCTCTCGTAACCGGGCAACGTTAAGAACTCAACGAACTCATCGTTCGTCGTGATTTCGTCGAACAATTCACGGGCCGATTCAAATTTACCAGCGGCGAAGCGCTTTTCTCCCATCTGGCTTTTAATCTTCTCCAGTTCTTCCGCCAGCACTGAACGAAACAATTCTTTTGTGACCTTCCGACCATCGCTCAGGGCGCCGTGAGTATGTCGAATCCATTGCCACACCTGGGCCCGCGAGATTTCAGCGGTCGCTGCATCTTCCATAAGGTTAAAAATGGGAACGGCCCCGTGACCGCGCAGCCAGGCTTCGAGGTATTGCACCCCGACACTGACATTCGTGCGTAATCCCTGTTCCGTAATGGGTTCGGATGGTTTGAATTCCAGCAAATCCCTCGCCGCGACCTGGACGTCATCGCGTTTTTTGTCGATCTGATTGGGGCGCGGCATGAGCGAATTGAAAGCGTCGAGAGCGAGCTGCACCATACCCGGATGCGCAACCCACGTGCCATCATGGCCGTCTCGCGCCTCGCGTTCCTTGTCGGCACGCACCTTGGCAAAGGCCTCTTCGTTGGCGCGAGCATCATTCTTGACCGGAATTTGCGCAGCCATCCCGCCCATGGCGAAGATATTTCGGCGGTGACAGGTCTTGATACAAAGCTGCGAATAGGACCGCATGAAATGCGTCGTCATCGTGATGAGCGCGCGGTCGGCTAGAAGGAAATCGGGCTTGTTACGAAATCTCTTAATACAGGAAAAAATATAATCCCATCGGCCGCAGTTCAGGCCGGCGGAATGCTCTCGCAACTCATAAAGAATCTCGTCCATCTCGAATGCCGCCGGAATCGTTTCGATTAAAACCGTGGCCCTGATCGTTCCCTGCGGAATGCCCAGCTCTTCCTGGGCCAGCCGGAAGACATCGTTCCAAATTCGCGCCTCGAGATGACTTTCCATCTTGGGCAGATAAAAATAGGGACCACTGCCGCGCGCGATCAATTCCTTGGCGTTGTGAAAAAAGAATATCCCAAAATCGAACAGTCCAGCGGAAACCGGCCGGCCGTCCACGAGCAGATGTCACTCAACCAGATGCCAGCCACGTGGACGCGGCATTAACACCGCCACGTCCTGGTTGAGCTTGTAATTTTTTCCCTCGGGACTGGCGAATTGAATCGTGCGTCGAATCGCGTCCCGCAAATTTATCTGACCTTCCACCATGTTGCGCCAGGTTGGTGCGTTAGCGTCTTCGAAATCGGCCATGAAAACTTTCGCGCCCGAATTGAGCGCGTTAATAACCATCTTCCGGTCGGTCGGTCCGGTAATCTCGACCCTGCGATCAAGGATGTCCTGAGGGATTGCCGCACAGGTCCAGTCCCCCTCACGAATGGCTTCGGTTTCCGGCAGAAAATTCAGAGGTTCGCCGCGATCGAGTGCCAACTGGCGGTCAACCCGCCGCTGCAAAGCTTCGGTTCGCCGTTTGCCAAACGCGCGTTCAAGTTTGGCGACGAAGGCAAGCGCGCCGGGAACAAGAATTTCAGCCAAGCCGGGCGCGATTTCACCGCGGATCTGGACGCCATCGGGAAGAGTTTGAGAATAATCAGCCATGATCGAAACGCGCCATGCCTGACGCGGCTTCAAAGTATGGCTACGTAACCCGCATTGTCATTGGATGTTTTCTGACAATGAATCTCCGGTAGCCCGCGCATTAAGATGCTGAAGGTTCAGTCGAACCGGGCGCATATTGTGCGACAAAAACCCGGATGGCGCGAAGTATTCGCTGATCGACATCGTTCTGGGTCTCGTCTATCGCGCTGAGCGCCCGTTTTGTTACAGCGAGCGAGTGATCTCCTCCTTCGACCACGTGAAGGACGTGTGGCGCCAGCATCTCGGCCCGAACCTGACCAAGAACATCGAGCGGACAAAGCGAATCACGTGTGCCTTGCACAAACAAGACCGGTGTTTTCAGATCGCGTAAAACGCGATCGCGCATTTTTGTCCGATCCCCGCCTCCGCAAAGTGGATATCCCAGGCATATCACGCCGGTCACATTCTCCTCCAGCGAGAGGTGGCAGCCAATGCGGCCACCCATGCTTTTACCGATCAAAAATATGGCCTCAGCCGGATCCGGTCGCGTTTCGCGGAGTGCGGCACGATGCGCGGCAATCAGCAGTGGCAGTGGATCGGGGCGTTTTCGGCCCTCGCGCATGTAATCATAATCGAAGGCTTCAACTCGGCCAAGAATGGCAAGGTGCTTTTTCCACTGTTGCATCCAGGGATGCGATGATGACGCTCCCGCTCCCGGAGCGAAAAGAAATAGTGGCTTCATCGGTTCCTCGGGTGCCGATCAAAACATTTCGAGCGCGTCGGATAGACGATCGAGAAACGCGATCTGCGCCGCGTTCATCTTCGACTTTGCCTCCTCCAGCGAAAAGAAACTCGCGCGATCAACCTCCGGGAACGACTGCCGGCGAGCTGAGTGCGGGGGCCACTCCATTTCAAAAGTGTTCGAAACTAGTTTGAAGTCGTCTTTCAAATCCCCCTCAAATGCCCAGGCGTGCACGGTCTTCCCTCCCTTTTGCTTGACCGAGCCGAGTGCGATCCAATCTCCCGAAGCGGTCACACCGAGTTCCTCCCGGAACTCGATCCTTGCTCGCTCTTGTAAATCCTCACCCTCGCCGGCTTCGCCCTTTGGGATAGTCCACGCGCCAGCGTCTTTGTTTGTAAAAAAAGGTCCGCCCGGATGCACCAGTAAAACCTCCAGACCGGACGCGGTTCGTCGAAACATAAGCAATCCCGCACTCGTTTTCGCCCGCATCAATCATCCTTCGTTTTACGATCTCGCACGTTTTTCGTGGCGCTGCCTTCTGACGATTACAACCAGGAAGACGACGATCCCCACATTCAGCAAAAGCAGAATTCCCTTAATGATGTTCGGTTCCTTGATCAGTTCATACACTTCGAGCGGGATGAATGAGGCCGTCGCGATGATCGTGAGGTATTCGGCCCAATGTTTTTCGAAATAGAGGCCAGTGCCCTCAACTAAAAATAGTGCGCTATAGGCAAAACTTAGCGCGCTCAGCGTTTCGAGCTTCTTATCGTCCACGAGATATAATTTTGCCAAAAGCCAGCCGAGATAACGATTGTCGGGATCCACTCGAAGCGCTCTGATCGCCTTCTCCGCCGCTTCCGCGACGTCCGCATGTACCATTTTAAGGAGACCGATAGTTAAAACGAGAAGGATCAGCGCTTTGAACCATTTAAAGATGGCAATTGCAACCAACCCTTTGTTGTGGTGCCGCATGATTCTTATTAATCGGAAATGCGTCGATCCGTAAGGGCACAATATCGCGGCATCTTGCGAATCGCGTCCGCGGACGCGCATTGTTCAGTTGCTTCCGCGAGCCAGTCGTTAGGAACAGTTCCTCCTCTTACTCCTCGCCGTCGTAATAATCCAGGGGCTCGGATCGCATCAGCCTGCGTTCCGGTGAACGGACCAGCCATTTCCTGCTGTCCGGATAATAACAACTCTCCCCGATCGGGTTGTCTGCGATGACGTAGACGACGAGATCCTCGGAACCGGTATTCCGCAATTGATGCGGCTCGTCGGGGCCAAAGATAAACGAGTCGCCCGCTTGAACCGGGGTCATGCCATCTTTGTGCCTAACCACCCCGTTTCCGGAAGCGACGTGATACAGCTCCCATTGCGCACTGTGCGAATGATAGAGGTAAGGAGTCTTTCCTGGAGCGACGCGGAGAATCTCCAAATCAAACGGGTGCCGCTCGGTGAGATCATTCGAGACTTCTTTCCGGCCCAGGGCAATCGAAACACTCCTGCCGGCGCCGGCAAAATTTCCTCTCGGGGATGACCAGGAATCTTCCTCAATATTCTTGATGTTAATTTTGCGCATTTTTTCCTGCTTCCGTTATTGCGCAAATAAATAAACTCCGGCCAGCCCGACCAGAAAATATGGAACGAGGACGGCGGCGCCGGGATAATCCTTGGCCAGACGTTGGCCAAGAAAAAGAGACGTAATGCTGATGACGGAAACGACTGCCCCGTAAAATCCGATCGTTGTATCCCGAGTCAAGATAAGGCGCATGCACCCCGCGGCGCTGAGAAGGCCCGCAGCGATTTCGAGAACGGTGATCGCAAAAAATAACAGCGGCACGGCGCCGGCGAGCAGACTTTTGGCGAAATGCCCGGTCAGCCATTCCAGATTGCCACGGCGATCCACGACTTTGTCGATGCCAGATTGAAGGAAGAGAATTGTCAGAAACAACGAGACGAAAATCTGAAGCAAAAACAATGCGTCGGCCGACGTATGCAGGTTGGACATCCCGCTAGTGTAGCGGGCAAGTCAACTATTCAGCGGTGCACGCGCAGCCGCAGAAAACGCCGCGGGATTTCCTGAAGAGTACCAGGATCGATAATCGGGACGGGATCGGTGACTGTAACCGAAACCTCGCTGCCCGATCCCGATTCTTGCACGGTCGCTCCCTGCGCATTCGCCACCCAACCGCTGCCCGGAGCCCGGGTCACCAGAGGCAACCAGTCACCGGACACGAGATCCGACCCAGCTTCGACCACGTAGAAGACATCCGTAGCGGAAGTATTGCGGCCAAAGTGCAGCTGTAAATGGTTATTGCTGACGGTGGGAAACGGCAGATCGGAAGCACTGGCAACACTTGGGTCCGCAGCGATACCGTATTCCATCAGGTTGCTGATTCCATCGCCGTCCGGATCAGCCGCATCGCCGGCGATCTGCGGCACATTGGCGTTCGCCCCAAAATGTTGCAGCCGCCATTGATCGATCGGCTTGTCATGAATGACCACTGTTCCGTTCCCGGGAACTCCGACATTGTAGGTGCCGAAGGAAGAGATGCTCAGGTCGACCGTTTGATCTCCTTCCACCACGTTATTGGAAATCGGAGTGATCGTGATCGTGGCAGAGGCGGAACCATTAGGCAAAAGAACCGAACCGGTTAGGGAACTAAAGCGGCCGCCGTTTAGCGCCGTCCCGGCAATCGCATAATTGACCGAGAGATCATAATTCACGCTGCCCGTCCGGCTAACTGTGAACACGCCGGGGACCGGTCCAAATTCGTCCGCATCCGGCGTCGTCGCTGAAATGGTGACGGACGGCGACGACACCTGAACATTTTGAACTTGGAGATTGTTCAGAGCAAAAATATCACTCCCTCCTCGAATGGTCACGGGTCCGGAGTAGTCAGCGGGCGTCGCGGTTGGGTTGATGCCGACAGCGAAAATCGGTCCGGTGTAGGTTTCGCCTGGCAACAAGATTCCCGGCACGTTGGAAAAAAAGATATTCGCGTTGGAAATTACAGCGATCGGCTCATTGCTGATCTCGAAATGAATGTCGTTGAGAAATAGGGTCTCAGTCGCACTGTTGTTCTTTAGGGTGCCAGAATAGGTAACTTCCGTGCCCAGTGCGCCGGATTGTATTGCCGGCAAAAGGGTAAATTCCAGGGCCGCCTGGGCACAATTCACCATGCTCAAGATCGCTGCGATGTGCCAAAGCCGTCTCTTCATTGGCCAAGCGCAAAAAGCGTCGCGTTGTTAATGGCAAACACTGTTCCGTCCATTCCGACAACGGTTGGAGTGTAAGCCTCGCCCACTCCCGGAGTGAGCGTGATCGATTCAGCCAGGGTGTTTGAAGTCAGGCTCCAGCGATACATTTTGCCGTCTTCGCTGTTAACCAGCACCGATTTTGTGGCCGGATCGACGGCTCCGGTGTTAATGCACCACTCCCTCACCGCATTGGGATATTGATCAACGTATTCCTCATCCGGCGTTACTCCGGCAACCGTGAGCACTTCCTTCATCACTTGGGCGCCAGAAATCGGATCAGTCATGTGATCCCTAGGATCCAGAATGGCCAGTTTATTCACCCCGTCACCGCTCGCGGCCACGTAATTGTTATATTTCGTCATCAGCAAGTACGGCGAACTGCCGTGGTACGAAGGCACGATCGACGCCGGAACGACTGAGGCAGTGTCATCCCAACCGAATGCGCCCGGCGTCTTGGATTGCGCCAGCGTTGCGTCGAAATGAAGCAACCAGCCCCGCAAATGGTTTGAATAAACCGGGCTCTCCAACACCCCGTAATAAACGTCGCCATCGGGTCCGACGGTGGGCGATGCCGTGCCTTCGTCGAAGAGAAAGGCATCATTCCCCGACTTCGGATCTTTCAGCTGGACTCTTGCGATAGGTGCGAGTGTCCGACTATCGAGTGACACCAAATACCCTGTCCCAGAATTGA
>JBEEGU010000041.1:0-3408 GCA_041167025.1 Verrucomicrobiota bacterium | reverse complement strand
GTGATCAACACTTCGGTTGGGTCGCAGGCCGACTTGAAACAGGCATTGGAAGATGCCAAGGCCGAGCTCGCTTTGATTTCTGGCCAACGCGCCGCGGAAACGCGTGCGAAAAAAAGCATCGCTAACTTCAAATTGCGGAAGGAACAGGCGATCGGAGCTAAAGTAACACTGCGCGGCGAACGGATGTACGAATTTCTTGAGCGTCTGATCAAGGCCGCCCTGCCACGGATTCGTGACTTTCGCGGGGTTTCACCCCGCAGCTTTGATGGCCACGGCAATTACACAATTGGCGTTTCGGATCAGTCTATTTTCCCCGAGGTCGAGCTGGATAAAATCAAGCGGAACATCGGATTTGATGTTACTATAGTAACCACCGCGCAAACGAACGAAGAAGCCAAATCGCTCCTAAGCGAAATGGGGATGCCGTTCAGCGATCGGGCCCGAAAACCCGCTGCGCAACCGACCTCTTGATCCATGAGCACTGTTACTGATCCCATTGCCGATCTTTTGGCGCGCATTCGCAATAGTGCGCATTCGCAGAAGCCGGAAATGTTTGTTCCCTACTCGCGCATCAAAGCCGAGATCGTGCGCATCTTAAAAGACGAGGGCTATATTACCGATTACGCCATCGATACCGCGGAAGAGCGCCCTCGCATCAAAATCACGAACAAGTTGGCCAATCGCTCCAGCGCCATCACCGGATTGAAGCGGGTGAGCCGGCCGGGCCTGCGCCGGTACGTCGGCGCGGATGAAATACCGCGCGTCCTCGGCGGAATGGGCATATCGATTTTATCGACGTCCCGGGGTGTCCTTTCCGGACGGGAAGCCAAGAAACAAAAGGTTGGCGGCGAACTGCTTGCCTACATCTGGTAACGCCATGTCACGAATCGGAAATAAGGCGATTGAAATTCCAGGCAAGGTCAAGGTGCAGATCGGCAACGACGGCGCCGTCGCGGTCGAGGGACCCAAGGGCAAGCTGAACTGGAAGCTGCCGCATGACATTTCGGCCAAGGTGGAAAACAACAATATCTCTTTCGTGCGTGGCGCCGAGACCCGCAGCGTCAAAGCGTTGCACGGGCTTTCGCGCGCGCTGGTGCACAACATGGTGCAGGGTGTGAGTGAAGGATTTAAACGCCAGCTGGAAATCGAGGGCGTCGGTTTCAAAGCGGCTGTGCAGGGATCTAACCTGAATTTAAGCCTTGGTTTTTCTCACCCCATCCTGTTCCCGATCCCGAAGGAAATTAAGATTACTGTGACCGACGCGACAAAGATCCTGGTCGAAGGGATTGACAAAAAGTTGGTCGGCCAGGTCGCGGCCGACATTCGTCGGTTTTATCCGCCAGAGCCTTACAAGGGCAAAGGCGTTCGATACGCCGGCGAGCAGGTTCGTCGCAAGGAAGGCAAAACCGTTCAATAATCATGGCGACCAATCGCAAAGCGGCGCGTCAACGGGTGCATGAACGGATCAGGAAGAGAGTTTCCGGAACGGCGGAGCGTCCACGGCTTTGTATCCATTTTTCAGCCAAGCACGTTTACGCTCAGGTCATCGATGACGATATCGGCAAGACGCTCGTTTCGGCATCCACTGCGGAATCCGATTTGATCGGGAAGACCAAGGTGGCGGCAAATCGCACCACGGCTCAGCTTGTTGGCAAGGCAATCGCGGAACGTCTGCTTGCGAAGAAGAAGGACCGGGTCGTTTTTGATCGCGGCGGATTTCAATATCACGGCAAAGTGAAAGCTCTCGCGGACGCGGCTCGCGAAGGCGGTTTAAAGTTTTAATTCATGGCACAACAAAATACAGGTAGACGATCAGACTCACGCAATATCGACCGGAGCCCGGCGGCCAAAGGTGACACGACCGAGAAGGTGGTGTTCATCAATCGGTGCGCCAAAGTGGTGAAAGGCGGCCGCCGTTTTAGCTTCAGCGCCTTGATCGTTGCTGGAGATCATGATGGTTCGGTCGGTGTGGGCTTCGGGAAAGCGAACGAGGTTTCGGAAGCGATCCGCAAGGCTTCGGAGTCCGCGCGTAAAGCCATGCAAAAGGTATCGCTCCATGAAAATACCATCCCGCATGAAACGATTGGGCAATTTGGCGGCGGTCGCGTTCTGCTGCGTCCCGCATCTCCCGGCACGGGCGTCATCGCTGGAGGCGGTGTTCGTGCCGTTGTCGAAGCGGCCGGCATCAAGGACGTGCTCGCAAAGTCGTTAGGCTCGAGCAATCATGCCAATGTAGTCAAAGCCACGGTGGAAGCATTGCGCGGGTTGCGCCGCCGTGATGAGATCTTGAAGCTGCGCGGTATCCGCATGGATGGAAGGCCTGCCACGTCATGATGCGGTTGCATAACATGCGGCCCCGTCCGGGCTCGCGTCATCGGGTCAAGCGGTTGGGCTGCGGAGAGAGCTCAGGACACGGAAAGACGAGCGGAAAGGGGCACAAAGGCCAGAAAGCCCGCTCCGGCGGTAGCATCCGGCTCGGGTTTGAAGGCGGACAAATGCCTTTGATCCGGCGGTTGCCCAAACGGGGGTTTAACAACGCCGCTTTTCACAAGAATTACGCGATCGTGAATCTGAATGACCTCAACGAATTTAAAGCCGGTACCTTGGTGAACGAGCAACTCCTGCGCGAGTCGAACCTCGTCCGGGGAACGGTCGTGGGCGTAAAAATCCTTGGCAATGGTGAGTTAAAGCATGCCTTGAAAATCGAAGTCGACAAAATTAGTGCCTCAGCGCGGGAAAAAATCGACAAGGCGGGCGGAACGGTGGAGTTGCGAAAACCTCGAGCAAAGCCGATTAGTCGGGAAGAAGCGGACCGCGTGAGCGACGCATCGAAGTCGGAAGCGGCAACCACGACGCAGGCCAAAGCCAAGAAGGCATCCGGTAAGAAGTCGGCCTCCAAGGGAACTGCGGGACCGAAGAAATCGAAATCACGGAAGGGCTAGCGCTCCACCGGGGATACTCCACATTTAGCGGATGGTTTCGGCATTCTTAAACTCGGTCAAGATACCGGAGCTGCGGCGGCGCATCCTGTTCACGCTGGCAGTCATTGTCATCGTGCGATTGGGCGCGGCGATTACCACACCCGGCGTGAATCAAGCCGTATTGCAGGAGTGGTTTAGAACTTCACTAACGGAAAAAACGGGCGGGAGTGTGGCGGCTCTTTTCAATTTGTTCAGCGGCGGTGCGCTGGAGAATTGCGCCATTTTTTCGCTCGGGATCATGCCTTACATCAGCGCATCGATCATGATGCAGCTGCTCACGGCAGTGATTCCTCAGCTCGGGCGTCTCGCGCGGGAGGACGGCGGCCGTCAGAAAATTATGCAATACACTCGTTATGCCACGGTGTTCTTGTGTATTTTTCAGGGCTACTTGCTCGCGCTTTCTTTTCAACATCCTGAGTCGTACCAC
>JBEEGU010000040.1:0-4016 GCA_041167025.1 Verrucomicrobiota bacterium | reverse complement strand
TTTTCAGCGCGGCAATCAACTCACGATCAAATGGCAATTGGTCACCTATCGCGAAGGTAGTCGAGCATTGCGATACGTCGTAGGGTTTGGTGCAGGCCAAGGGAAGGTCGTGGTGAAGGCCAGGTTTCTGGATGAAAGGGGACGCGAAGTCGCCGCCCTGCAAAGTGAAGGGACCATCACCATGGGCGCATTCGGTGGGGCATACCAGACCGCGTTGAGCAAATGTGCCGACGCAATCGCGAAGTACTCGAAAGAGACCTTCTATCCGGTGGCGCGCCAACGAACAGCGACAGCGCGTTAAACGCTCAGCGCTGTTTTGGTAACGACCGCTGGCTCACAATTATCTGCGTCGACAGTTGGATAGGCATAATCAATGTCTAAATACTTAAATATTGCTTTAAGGGTAGCCATATTTACGGCTCGAAAGATTTGGCCACAAACTTCGGCCACTTCCAGCCGATCAATGCTGGAAGCTCTGGATACTCTCTGTTTGGAGTCGACCGGTTAAGCCAGTCATAGGCTAATCCGCGATCTGCGTTCAATCATGTTTCGCAAGCCGGCAACGACAGCCACAGAAAATCAATCCTTAATCTTCGCTCTTGATCTTCGGGTTGGAATCATTTCCCGGTCTGCACGATATCACTGAGCGTCGGGACATCGGCCAAAATTTCACATTTGTCGACATACTCGCGAAAACCCGGGGCGAAGAATGTTCGCCGCATTTCCCACCACGGTTTTACCGCCGGCTGACCCAAAACCGTGCGTAGGAACCCGTCGTAGCCCTGCCATTGACCGCGTTCCAGCGTTCCTTTTCGCATTTGGAACCAGGCGTTTTCAAAAAGTTTGAAATAACCCAGCAAGAAAGAAGCGGCACGCGCTCTTTCGATTTCCGTCGCGGCGCTCCAGTTGTGCAACGTTATGGTTACAATTTTTAGTAACTGATCGTTTTGGGCCATGGCAAAGGCGAGCTCATGCATCGATTTGGCGAGGGAATCGACTACCACAGCGCGAGAGGACCGGGTGTTTTGCCGGACCTGCGCCCCGAGATAAAAGAGCGATCCGATTACACCCACTGAAGCAACGAGCTGGGCCCAGACACTGATGGTTTCGATATTCATCACGGTTTGCGCGAACCTAACCTACCAGTCCGAATCCACATCAGACAAGGTCGGTTATTGATATGCCAACACTTAAATATTGTTTTAATCCTAAACATATTTAAGGTGATCGGTGAAATGAGAAAGCGGTTGCCTCGATCGTCATTGCATTATGTGAAGACGACCATTGATCTGCCGCGCTCGCTTTTGAAACAGATAAAGCATCACGCAGTCGAAAATGAGATGACGTTGAAAGCGTTGATCATTAGCGCGCTAAAGAAGCAGTTAGGCCTGCGTTAAGCAGAACCAAATTTCGGACGCCACCCGTTCGTTGGCAGCGCCAGTCGATCCGCGAGCTGGATATGACTTGGCGGCGGCTTGTCGTTAAAACAGCGCGGCTGCCGAAGCCCTCTGGCAAATAATAAGGTCGGTGTTCAATGAAAGAAACGCGGCACGACCAGTCCGACAAAGTCGCTCAGCCCGTGACCGATCATGTTCGCCACCAGGTCCCGCCGCCAGAGGTAGAACAGGGTGAGCACGGTCCCAACTACGAGGGCGATGATCATGTTCGGGATTCCGCCCGTCCAATGAGTTGCCGCGAAAATCGCCAGCGGAATTGCCGCCGACAAAACCCGGCCACACCCAATTGATTTGAGCCGCTCAATCGCGTACCCGCGGAAAAAAAGTTCCTCGACAATCCCGGACCGGATTATCGCCAGCGTCTCAAACCATATTGGCACTTTGTTGAATTCGGCCGACCCCGGGCCGCGTCCGTACCCGGTAAACAGAATAACGATCCATGCCGTAACCCCGCAAAGGCCGGTAAGAATACACCCGAACCGAACCGATTGACGCCAAGGCGCAGTGCCCAGACCAATCGACGTCAACGGCAACCTCTCGCCCAATCGAACCAGCACAATTAGTAACGTCGCCATGATCCAGACCGCGAACTCTCTCCAGAGGTTGGCCGTGATGGAGTTGGGTACGCCAAAGGCCCGGAATGTGAGCCGCAACGCGATGAACCCGAAGAGAGCGATAAACAGACCCACCCAGGTGAACGCAGAAATTTTCGAGCGCATCCCGGCACCCTATCAATCAAAGGTCAAACGCCACAAGACAGATGTCAGGAAGGCGAGAGGCGAAACTGAAACGCTGAAAGTTGAAAACTGAAAACTGAAAGCTGAAAACTGAAAACTGCCATCGGAAAGCTGAACGTGGGAGGGTGAAGTGATGAGTGGAAGGTGACCGCGCTGTCAGTGAAAGCATTTTTTTAGATCCAAGGTTAGAAATCAAAAACAGTTCTCGGAGTGTGACAGACCATTCGAAACGTCCTTTTCTTTCGAACGACCGGTTAGATCAACCAATCGGTTGCGAAGTTGAAAAAAGAGTCGCCGTAGTCATCTAGATGCGGCCGAGAAAAAGCCGCGCTCCGATTTATTTAATGCACAGCGCAACGTGAAGATAACCCGAGGAATTATATGGCCGAACAAGAAACACCAGGACAAGAATCGGACAAAAACAAACCGAAAGATGCGCAATCTGCCAAGCCGGGGCAGCTGCCCGACCCGAACACCGAGATGGTAGGGACTCCAACCTCCCCGGGAAGGCGCCCCGAGACGACTCCGGAGCGGCAACGAGATTCCCAAGCAAAGGTTTAAGGCGATTTAGCGGCCTAAAAGGTCCGTCCGCTGGCGACTCATTCTTGCCATCAGCCGAAAGAGCGTGAGTTCGACGAGGACAATCTTTCCGCCGGCTCCTACCGGGCGCGATGTGGCATGAATCATCTCCGCAAACTTGGATTCTTGTCGTTTTTCTTCCTCGGGCTCGGCCTGTTGAGCGGTTCGCTTCGTCCTTCCGCGGCAGGTTGGACTCCACAGACAGCGGCTACTATCGCTCTGATCTGTTACGGCATCGGGCTGATATTGGCCTTGGTCGCGTTCATTCAATCCCGGCGCGGTCAGAGTCTTGATGGGGTAACGAAGTTTCTCGCGCGCGCCCCGCTCGCGCTGGTGACCATCGGAGTGCTGGTCCTGTTTCTTCGGGCGATGACCGGGATCTAAAGCTGCCAGTTAATAGCGGAGGAAGTGTTCGTTGAACGCTTTGCTGTCGAACCGGTCGAAGGTCGTATGAAGAGAATATCAACGTTCGGGCTTACCGTAGGGATCGTTCTTATGTTCGCGGGTGCCATTTTCGCCGCGCAACCAAGTGAGGCGGATTTAACGAAGCAGGCGAAAATCACAAAGACAGAGGCCGAGCGGATCGCGCTCGCGCACGTTTCTCACGGGGTTGTTAAAAGCGCCGAGATCGAGAAAGAGAAGGGTCATCTGGTCTGGTCGTTCGATATCGCACGGCCCGGCGCCGACGACATCACCGAAATCCTGGTCGACGCGAAAACAGGAAAGATCATTTCGACCCAGACAGAATCTCCACGTGAGCAAGCCAAAGAGGCTGCCGCTGACAAGAAACAGAATTAGCGAGAGGCAGGTTCAGTCAGAACAACACCGTTGTTTGATTAGAACGCGCACCTGTAATCGTTCGGATATCCTGCCATCCCTATCCGGTTGGTCATAAGTGAATCGCGCACTTGGGAGGAGCGCGCTTGACACAAGAAAGTCGCGCAACTTGTGCGGTTTCTGCTGGTTTTGATTATTATGCGAACGAAACAATTTGGAAGTGGAGCTTTCACGAAATCAATCTCGCGCAACAGCGGTCACTTCGCGCTTGGTGCGCTCGCCGCGAGCTTTCTCATTTGGGGCGTCTCACACGCACTCGCCTCCGGAAATGATGGCAGCCGGGTCGCGCAAAACTTCGCTGCAGCAATTCCGCAAGGGAGTATCTCCCCAACGCCAACGCCAACACCAAGCCCGTCACCCAGTCCTTCAGCGACCCCAAACCTTGAGATTAATGGCCAGGGCGAAT
>JBEEGU010000039.1:0-4815 GCA_041167025.1 Verrucomicrobiota bacterium | reverse complement strand
ACCCTTCGCTCTGCGAAAGGCGGCGATCGACCTTGGCGCCGATCTTAGCGAACAATCGACCCCTAATAGTGCGCAATAGACGTTTTGCCGTTCTATGCACAAAAGAAATTGCGGCCGCGAAAGAATTTTCTCATGATGCCCTATGCTTCGACCTGCACTCGATCTCGTTCTGTCTGCACTGGAGCAGATGCGCGATGGCTCGAGGCGTTTGCCCTGCGCGTCCCGCGTCACGATCGACCGCCTTTTTCAAATCCGGGAAGATGGCAGTGCTGCCAGCAAATCCGATCTCCTCGCGCCAGTTCGGGCACGCGTGAGCGTTTGCACTCAATGCCCGCACCTGGCCAGCACGCGCACTCAGACTGTCTTCGGCGTCGGCAATCCCGATGCAAACTTGATGTTCGTCGGAGAAGCGCCCGGCGCTGATGAAGACGCACAAGGCGAACCTTTTGTCGGACGAGCCGGTCAATTGCTGACAAAGATTATCGAGACCATGGGCTTCAACCGTGGCGATGTTTTCATCGCGAACGTCCTGAAATGCCGGCCGGATATGCCCCGTGGTTCATCTGGTAACCGCCCGCCCACGCCGGTAGAAATGCAAACCTGCCTTCCTTATCTGCTCGAACAAATCGACGTTATTCAACCGAGAGTTTTGGTGGCCTTGGGCGCCGTGGCGGTGGAGGGATTGCTTGGAACCCGCGGAACCATGCGAGAATTGCGCGGCCGCTGGCATTCCTTCAACGGAACGCCGCTCATGATCACCTATCACCCCGCTTATTTGCTGCGAAACCAGTCGCTTTCCGAAAAGCGCAAGGTTTGGGAGGACATGCTGCAAGTTCTCGAGCGTCTGGAATGTAACATCAGCGAAAAACAGCGAAATTATTTCCTGTAGGTAGGGACGGCTCTCCGATCGAAGATTCGCCGAGGCGAAGCCGTCCACCTTCGGGCGACGCGATCCGAGCGTGATTCGCACGCCGGCGCCGCGCTTCGCAGAGCGAAACGTCTACAGAAATCTAACATCGCGCTCCGCCACGGCGGACCTGCGGTCGGAGAGAGCCAGATCACCTTTTGGCCCTCAATCCTGGCGTTTCGATGCGTCACGATACAGCCGCTCCAATGTCTTCGCTGATCCCATCGTTACCGCGACCGACCCAATCAGTCCCCGAACTTCGCTTCGGCGAACCTTAATCCTTTGATTCAGAACATCGCCCCCAGCCGCGTGCAAGAGCGCAATAGTGCGAGCACCAATGAGCGCAGGTAACGCCGTCGCCGCTCGAATACGTCGATGACGAATCGCGCCCACATATTCCATTCCGGCCTTCACACCGCGCTCCGCTTCCTCCAACCACTTCCGATAGATCGGCATGAATTGTTTCGGCTTACCCAATATCTCCGACGATTTTAGCCCGGCCGCCTCTAGTTGTTCGTCAGGGAAATAACAGCGACCCGCGCGTAGATCAGCGCTCGTGTCGCGCAGGATGTTGATCAATTGCAGGCCGACCCCGTATCGCCTCCCCAACTCAAGCATCTGACCGATTGGAAACTCGCTGAAATTGTCGATATGCCGGAAACAAATCTGCGTCCAAAATTCACCGACACATCCCGCAATCAAATAGGTGTATTCATACAAATCCGCCGCGCTCGTTAGGGCATGAACTTCCTTCCTTCCTCCAAAACGATCGATGTCCAACATTTGGGCGCGAGTAATCTTGTCGAGAACGACCCGAATGTCTTCCCGATCGGCTGACTCGGTGCCGTCGAGGCATTGCAAGCATTCGGGCAGGGATTGAATCAGCGTGCGCTCCGCTTCATTCGTCTGTAGCGGTGCGAAAGATTGTTTCAAATCCGCAACCACATCGCTCCCGTTGTTCTTTTGAATCGCGGAAGCAAGAACGCGGAGGGCCTCCTTGCGCACGCCTACCGCAATCTCGGTGGTATCTGCGAGGGTGTCGGTCGCGCGCGCAAGTAGATAGGCCAGGCCGACCGGTTCCCGCAGACCCGCGGGCAGCAAGCGAATGGAAACGTAAAACGAGCGGGAAACAGAACGCAGGACCGGCCCCAGCAGTTGCCTGGCCGAAACGAAATTGCGACGGCTCACATTTGCTTAATCGAGCCCCAGCCGCCCGACATTTTTTATTTCGATCCTATTTGGTGCAGCGTTACCAAGTCCCATGTCACTGGCCGACTTCACATACGCAGCCATTTGTCCCATGGTGGGCAAATTGGAACGGGCTCGCCATTCTTCCAACCGTTTCAACGCAATCGCGTCTATCGCCACGGGATCCTTGCTCGCGTAAAGGGTGGCATGATGCACCGAATAATTAGGCTGTGATTCGGGCCCGCCCGCGTACTGCGCGACCAACCCATCCATCAGGTTGAGGACGACCCTTTGCCCGATCAACGGATGACTGTAGATCTCGGCGATACTCGCTGCTCCAAAACCTGAGCCCTGAGTGAACCGGCGCCAGTTATCGACGTTGGGAATAGTGACGTTGTAGAGACAGCCCGCGATGCCGTTCGTCTCCGTGTTGCTCATCACCGGCACATTGATGATTTTTGTGACTTCGTTGGCCACGACGCGCGAAAAGTGACTGATGTTGCTCGTATTCTCGGTATCCGACAGCGGAATCGTTTTTCCGGGTTCGGCTTTATACTCAAAATCGCCCCACACGAGCTTTCCCAGGACCGGAGCGGTGAAAACAGCCTTGGCATCGTAACCCTCGCGCGGCGGAATCGATCGCAGTTGATATCCGTCCGCTCCCGGCACGTAACCGGCCTCTTTCAATCCACCAAGCGATTTGTCCCAGACAACAATCTTGTTCTTCGCATGTCCGGCCGCCACGAGGCCATCGACAATCGCATTCACCACGTCACGATGGGTCGTGAAAAGCTCGCCGCCTGCCGCCGAAATCTTGATGCCAATCTTGTCGTCCGGTCCTACCAGCGATGACCACGCTCTAGCAACGTCGGGTTGCCCGGTTGCGGCCAGCACCAGGTGATCCACCATGCCGCGAACCACGCGTGAATTGCTATGGTAATTGACGATCGCATCCGGATCGTGCGCCACAAAAACGGTGGACGGCGCGGGTCCCCGCTGGGGCGCCTGCGTCTGCGCATGGGCGCAGGCGATGGCACATAACAAAACAGCAGCTACGTTTCGGATGGACAAAGTGTTGAGAGTGGCAACCGACTTTATGAAAAACCCCGCGAATCACAACTACGCCGCGCCCGCGCTCGGGCCGATGGAGACCTGGATCCAGAGGGATATTAAAGACCCCATTCGCCACCTTTACGTTCACATTCCGTTTTGCGCCAGGATTTGTCCGTACTGCGCATTTTACAAGGAGCGGCTCGATCGCTCCCAAACCGAGCGGTTTTGCCAAGCGATCCTGCGGGAATTGGAAGGACACGCTCGCACCCTCGAAATCAATCCGGAGACCATCTTTTTTGGGGGAGGAACACCGACCGCCCTAACGACGGCTCAATTGGAAGCGCTTCTCAATGGTTTCGCTCAGATATTGGACCTCTCGCGACTGGTCGAGATGACAGTGGAAGCTAATCCGGGCAGCGTTTCCGCGCGAAAAGCCCTGCGCTTGCGCGAACTCGGAGTGAACCGCGCCAGCCTGGGGGTGCAATCATGGGAAGACAATCTGCTCGTTCTGCTTGGTCGCGAGCACAACGCAGCCCAGGCGGAACAATCATTCGAAACTCTTCGTTCCGCCGGCTTTTCCAATATCAACGTCGACCTCATGTTCGGTCTGCCTACGCAAACGCTCGAGCAATGGAAAACAACCTTGGAACGGACAGTCGCACTCGGCCCCGAGCATATCTCCGCTTATTGCTTGACCTACGAAGAGGACACGGAGTTTTTTCTACGCCACGCTCGCGGCGAACTAAAATCGAATAACGACGCGGACGCGGATTTCTTTGAAGTCGCCATGTCCACATTGGAAGAGGCGGGCTACGAACAATACGAAATTTCCAACTACGCACGGAAAGACTTCTCCTCTCGCCACAACCGTGCTTACTGGGCCGGGGAAAATTATCTCGGCATCGGCCCAAGCGCATTTTCCACTCTCGGCCTAACTCGGTCTCAAAATATCTCCGATTATCGCGAATATGCCGATCGAGTTTTATCCAATCGCTCCGCGGTCGGATCGGTTGAAGCATTAACTCCGGAAATAAAACGAGCTGAAAAGATCGCGCTGTCACTCCGCACTGGCGAGGGCATTCCGGCAGGTTCACTCGCGCGGTGGCCGAAGGAAACCAGCGAGTTCATGACCCTGGGTCTTCTGCGACAGCTGAATGGCAACTTCATTTTGACGCGGGCGGGGAAATCCGTCGCCGATTCCGTCGCCGCCGCCTTTCTCTAGCTCTCGCGTCCATCCTCTCCTCCCAGGTAGGGACGGCTCTCCGAGCCGTCCGCACGCGTCATTTTCCCATCAGCGCCTTCTGTAGACGTCGCCCTCTGGGCGACGCCACCCGCGTGTCATTTCCACATCAGCGCCGCGCATCGCGTAGCGAAGCGTCTACAGAAGCGCCACCTCTGAATTCGACATTGGACGTTGAACGTTGAGCGCCTGCCTGTTTACAGGACGGCCCCGAAGGGCTTTCGGGGTTCGACGTTTGCTTTCAGCTTTCAGCGCCTCCTCATTTCAGCTTTCAGTTGTCAGCATTCAGCTTTCGAAAACCTCCCCTCTGACTTCGACATTGGGCGTTGAGCGTTCAGCGTTGGACGTTTGCTCTCAGCGTTTCAGCTTTCAGCCGTTTCAAGAAACCGCCCCGTAGCGCCGTTGCCGCAGCCCGAAATCTTCCACT
>JBEEGU010000038.1:0-5850 GCA_041167025.1 Verrucomicrobiota bacterium | reverse complement strand
ATGCGCAAAAACTCACCGATAATCGTGACCCAAATCTTTAGCGCGTCATGTATGGAAATTGGCTAAAGTTTTCATCTTCTCGTAGCGGTTATGACTATTCATTTATCGGTGTGAGGCCAGCCTTGTCCGACCCGCCACCTAAATCGTGAGTTTAATTTCTTTACCTTGCGCCTCTTCCGCCGCTTAATCGTCGGAAGTTCGTCCGCAAATTTGCGCCTATGAAGATTTCAAACGGTATTGCGATCAGCGTCACGTTTGTTTTTTTTGCATCCACCGCTTGGGTCGTGGGTGCTGCGGATCCGCAATCCGATAGCCAGCGGCTGCAAAACCTCGAGAAAGCAGTGCGCCAATTACAGCAGCGCAACACCGAGCTGGAAAATGAAGTGCG
This sequence comes from Verrucomicrobiota bacterium, assembly GCA_041167025.1. Lineage (GTDB taxonomy): Bacteria > Verrucomicrobiota > Verrucomicrobiia > Chthoniobacterales > UBA10450 > DATFCK01. Next base: position 5,462 of record JBEEGU010000038.1, on the reverse strand, counting down.
GCAGATGAAATCGAAACGCCAACCATTCGCGCCGATTTTGTCGAGCCCGGAAGGCAAAGCCACGGCGGGAAACGACAGCAAGTCGGTGTTTACGGAACCGAGTCCACCGCCGGTGGATGTTCATCCCGCCGGTTCCGAATACAAATTGACTCTCGGCGGATATATTCAGGCAAACGCGGAAAGCGGTGACGTTTCCGCTTTTGAAGGCCGCTTTGGTTCGACCGCACTAAAGGATCGCATTCGACTGCGACGTGCGCGCATCACCCTGACCGGCGATTTCGCTGAACAATTCGATTTTAAGATCGAAGGCGATCTCGAACAAAGCGATGGCCTCTCGCCCACGACGCGCACCGGTTTTTCCGGTACGGATATTTTCATCAACTGGCACCAATTCGCCGAGGCCAATCTCAAAGTCGGCCAATGGAAAGCACCGTTCGGCCTCGAGCAGATAACACCCGACACTCAGATCTTCACGATCGAGCGCAGTCTGCCGACGGGCGCGCTCACGCCCGAGCGGCAAATTGGGGCGATGCTTTGGGGCAAGCCACTTACGAATGTGCTGCCCGATCAAAAAGATCTGGTGACATATTACGCCGGCATATTCAACGGCAACGGCCGCAACTTTAACAACAACGATAACAACGAATTCATGTACGTCGGCCGGCTTGAGATTCTGCCTTTTAAAGGGAAGGTCATGGGACAGGAGGCGAGCTTGAAAATCGCCGGTGATTACCTCTTCAGCCGCGACGATGCGGGCACTAACATCTCGCCTGCCCTCAATTTGAAAGTCAACGCCGATGGTGCCCTGACTGCATTTACCTTGCCAGGGGCAGATAAGCGGAACGCCTGGAGCATTGATACCTGGCTCAAGATCGGACCATTCGATTTGATCGGAGAATATTTCTCCGAAAATGTGGACGGGCGAACGGTTCTCGGAGTGGCGCCAGGGTTTGCCGACTTCGATCCTCACGGTTGGTACGTGCAGGGCAGCTATTTCATCATTCCGAAAAAATTACAGGCGGTGGTGAAGTGGGAAGAGCTAATTCCCGATCAATTGGCCAACGACGGCATTCATTCCATCACTGGCGGCCTGAATTACTACATTCACGGCGACAATGTGAAAGTAATGGCCAATTACGTGCACACTTGGTCGGACTTTCGCGAAGCAAACCCGCAATTTGGCCAGGATCAATTTGACGAAGTACTGCTCCGCCTACAGGTAGTTTTTTAACATTCTCGATTTGAAAGAATAAGGCAAAAATGGAGAGCGACTCGGAATCCAGGCGCTCACCCGATCATGACCCGTCTCAAGGTGATGAAATGGATGAATTCTTCATCTTCGGTAGCTCTGAGACCCGCCGGAAATTTCTCAAGCAAGTCGCGGTCACGGGCGCGGCTATAACTTTAGGACCTCGACTAATTGGCATTTCGTCGGCAAATGCAGCCGAAAAGACCGCCGGAGGCAGTGTGAAGAGTACGGTAGACGTTCATCTGAAAATTAACGGGAAAGACTATGCGCTTAACAAACTTGATCCCCGCGTCACGCTGCTCGATGCGTTGCGCGAACGCCTGCGCCTAACCGGCTCGAAAAAGGGATGCGATCACGGCCAGTGCGGTGCGTGCACAGTTTTAGTAAATGGGCGGCGGATTAATTCCTGCCTTAGCCTCGCCGTAACGCACGACGGCGACGAGATCACAACCATCGAAGGTTTGGCGGACGGCGAGCAATTGCATCCGATGCAGAGCGCGTTCATCGAGCATGATGGTTTTCAATGCGGCTACTGTACCCCGGGACAAATTTGTTCCGCGGTCGCGCTCTTAAAAGAAAATCACGCCAATAGCGATGCCGAAATTCGCGAATGGATGAGCGGGAACATTTGCCGTTGCGGCGCGTATCCAAATATTCTCGCCGCGATTAAGGAGGCAAAAACCAAACTTCGCGGATGAATCCGTTCGCATACTCACGCGCAAACGATCCGCAGCAGGCGGTCGCAGACATTTCAGCCAAACCGCAGGCCAAATTTCTCGGCGGCGGGACGAACCTCATTGATCTGATGAAAATGGGCGTGGAGACGCCTGCCCAATTGATCGACATCAACCGCCTGCCGCTGGCGGAGGTGGAGGAATTGCCCGATGGCAAAGGGGTGCGCATCGGCGCGCTCGCGCGTAATTCCGAAGTCGCGGCGCATGACTTGATCAGGTCGCGCTATCCGGTTTTAAGCGAAGCATTCCTTTCCGGTGCCAGCCCGCAGCTGCGTAACATGGCGACGGTGGGCGGCAATCTTTTGCAGCGCACGCGCTGCTATTACTTTTACGATCCGGCATTTCCGCAATGCAACAAACGTACACCCGGCAGCGGTTGTGGCGCGCTCGAAGGATTCAATCGCATCCACGCCATCCTTGGCCAAAGCGAACAGTGCATCGCTACGCACCCGAGCGACATGTGCGTAGCCCTGACCGCGCTCGAAGCGGTCGTTCGTGTGCGCGGACCAAAAGGCGAACGCGAAATCAAGTTTGCCGATTTTCATCGTCTGCCTGGAAATACTCCCGAGCGCGACACCAATCTCGGCCATGATGAACTAATCATTGCGGTCGATCTTCCCCCGCTGCACTTCGCCACGCGCTCGCATTATCTGAAGGTGCGCGATCGCGCCAGCTACGCCTTCGCCTTGGTTAGCGTCGCGGCGGCGCTTGATCTCGATTCGAGCAAAACAATCAAAGCTGTCCGCGTCGCGCTGGGCGGCGTCGCGCACCAACCATGGCGCGCAAGCCAGGCTGAAAAAGAGCTAGTCGGGAAAAACGCGGATGAAAAAACTTTTCGAGCGGCAGCCGAAGCGGAACTCGCGGCGGCGAAAGGCTATAAATACAACTCGTTTAAGATCGAGCTGGCAAAACGCGCCATGGTTCGCGCCCTGAGCACGCTCGCCGCGCAAGCTTAGTCACCTCGCCATGCCAACAGGAGTTGTCGATCTTCAGCAGGCAATCGGAAAACCGATCGCACGACTTGACGGCAGACTAAAAGTCACCGGGCGGGCGACATACGCCGCTGAGTTCGAGCGACCGAAACTCGCCCACGGAATGTTGATTCAAAGCGCGATTGCCAACGGCCGCGTCCAGAAGATCGACATCTCGGCGGCCAAATCTGCGCCGGGCGTCATCGGGATCTTGACGCGCGAAAACGCGGCGGGTTTCAAGCCGTATCCGGACGATCTCACGAAAAAAGGAGCGCCCGGCGAAAGCCGTGTTCCGCTGCAAGACGACGAAATCCATTACGCCGGACAACATCTCGGTGTCATTGTCGCGGAATCGTTCGAACAGGCAGTCCACGCCGTGTCGCTCGTCCGCGTAAACTACGAAACGAAAGCGCCGGTCGTGACGATAGCGGACGAAGGCGCGCAGGAAAATTCGATGCAGCCGGAGACATTTATCGGCCGCGAAAAGCTGCAGGTGAAACGGGGCGACGTTGACGCCGCGCTTGCCACGGCCGCGCACAAGATCGACGTCGTCTATTCCACCCCGATCGAAAACCATAATCCGATCGAGACATATTCGACCACCGCAGAATGGGAAGGGCCCGACCGTTTGCTCATTCACGATTCGACCCGCGGGATCAAACAGCTCCAGCGCGTCGTGGCCAATGCATTCAGTTTGCCGCGCGAAAATGTGCGCATCGTCTGTCCATTCATTGGCGGGGCGTTTGGCTCCAAGGGGTTTCAATGGAGCCACACCTTGCTGACGGCCGCGGCCGCCCAGCTTGTGCAGCGGCCAGTCAAACTCACGTTCACGCGGCCGCAGATGTTCGATTCGGCGGGCCAACGCGCGCGCACCGAGCAAAGATTTTCTGTCGGTGCGGACAAAGAGGGAAAATTGGTGGCACTGCGTCATGCCACGACCACGCATAGCTCGCCTGTTTCGGAATACGCCGAACCGTGCGGTAACATGTCCCGCAGCCTGTATTCTTGCCCGCACATCGATGTTACGCATCGGCTAGTTAGATTGAATCTGACTTCGCCATGTCCAATGCGCGGCCCCGGTGAAGCGCCCGGTGTATACGCGCTCGAATGTGCCATGGACGAAATGGCGTACAAAATGGACATCGACCCGGTCGATTTCCGCCTGCGCAATTACGCCGAGACCGACGAGAACGAGAAGAAGCCGTGGTCGAGTAAGAAGCTGCGCGAATGTTACGAGCGCGGGGCGGAGAAGTTTGGGTGGTCGAAGCGGAATCGGAAACCGGGATCGATGCCAGCACCTGATGGCGGCCAAATCGGATGGGGCATGGCAACGTCAGTTTATCCAGCGGGACAGCAAAAGGCAGGCGCGGTCGCGATTCTCAATAATGACGGAACTGTTGTGGTTCGCAGCGCGACGCACGAGATCGGCACCGGCACTTACACTGGGATGTCGCAATTCGCCGCGGACGCGCTCGGTCTCCCAATCGAGAAAATCCGATTTGAGCTCGGCGACTCGCAATTTCCCGAAGCGCCGAACAATGGCGGATCATGGCTAACAGCGAGTGTCGCACCCGCTGTGATGGGGGCGTGCAGCGGGCTAAAAAAGAAAGTGATTGATCTCGCCGGCGGTTGGCCTAACGACTCGGCGCAACTTTCGGATTTGTTCGCGAAGACCGGGCAGCAACCAATTGAAGCCGAGTTCACCTCCGAGCCGAACAAAGAGGAACGGGAAAAGTTTTCGTTCCTATCATTCGGCGCAGTTTTCGTGGAAGTACACGTCGATCTTTTTGGGCAGGTGCGAGTGAAACGCGCCGTCAGCGTTCATGATGTGGGACGAATCATCAATCCGCGATTGGCCCGAAGCCAAATCATCGGCGGAATGCTTTACGGTATCGGCATGGCCTTGATGGAAGCGACCGTGCCGGATGAGAAAATGGGCCGCGTCGTCAATCCGAACCTGGCTGAGTATCACGTAGCCGTGCACGCGGATACGCCCGAGTTCGATATCGACTTCATCAACGAACCTGATCCGCACATGCCTGACCTGGGAGCCCGCGGCATCGGTGAGATCGGGATCGTCGGCGTGCCCGCCGCCGTGGCAAACGCAATTTTTCACGCCACCGGCAAACGCGTCCGCGATCTGCCGATCACCCTGGATAAGTTGATATGAACGGGTTTACCGTCTCCCCCAAAAGAGGTAGCGACAAAGCCTGCCGCAAAAGCGATTGAATAATATGGCAACGCTCACAGGCTTGTTGTCGGCATGGCCGCTCATTCGGCAAATTCGTGAGCGGGCGGACGGCACCGGGCTGGAGGCGATGTCGGACAAAACCCGCGCGATGCGCGCCCGCATCGACGATGCCCAGGTCGCGCGATCGGTTTGCCCATACTGCGGGGTCGGTTGCGGGCAGCTGATTTATCACAAGGGCGGCAAACTAGTTTCTATCGAGGGCGACCCGGAGAGTCCGATCAGCCAGGGAAACCTTTGCCCCAAAGGTGCGGCTTCCT
>JBEEGU010000037.1:0-4953 GCA_041167025.1 Verrucomicrobiota bacterium | reverse complement strand
CTGAGCTCGCGCAACTTTACTCGCAAGGCTTGGCGGAATTCCAAGCAGGCGACTTCAACAAAGCGGCAACCGATCTCGAAGCGCTTTTGGCCAAGGCTGAATTCAGTCCCCAATTGGAGCCCGCCTTCTTCAGCCTCGGCTCCGCTTATTTCAATGGCGGCGATTACAAAAAGGCGATCGCGGCCTTTAGGAATTATCAGACGAAATTTCCAAACGGCCCGCATGCTGCCGACGCGCTATTCGGCATGGCGCAATCGAATTTACAGGCGAAAAACTACGCAGAAGCAGCGACCCAGTTTTCTTCATTGGAAAAAGAGCCGCGTTATCGTGACCAGGCGCTCTTCTTCAGCGCCACCGCCAGCAAAGAAGGGGGCAAGATCGATCAGGCGATCGACACTCTGGAAAAACTTACTAGCAGCGAATTCAAAACAGTCACCGCCGTCCGGGGCGCCATGATGCTGGCGCAGCTTTATTCACAAAAGGGAAAGTCGGACAAAATTATTCCATTGATCAAGAAATTGCGGGAACGCATCGCGCTGGTGGAAAACATCGTCGAGCTCAACGCGATGACAGTGGAATTGGGCGACCAACTTTACGCCAAGACTTCTTTTGCCGACGCCCTTGAGTGTTATCGGGCCGCTTACCCCCGGGAGCAAATCGTGCGTTTGCAAAACGATCGCCTCGCCGCAATGCAACGAACGATCGACGAAAATTTGGCGGCTGCGCGCATCGATCCTTCACAGTTCGGCCAGATCGCGGCGGTTAACAGCCAACTCAAGAGTGATATTAGCCGGACACGGAAACTCCTCGAGGATTTCGAAAAACTGCCGTCAATTACGCCGGCGATATACATCCGTATGGCGCGTTGTTTTTATGAAATCGATCGCAAATGGGAAGCGGTCCTCGTTTATCAGGAGATCATCGACCGTTTTCCGCAGGCAGCGGAACGGGAGCCGGCCCTGTTCGGATTGATCGTCGCGCTGGCCGACGTCAATCAAGCGCAGAAAGCGGAAGATCGATGCGAACAGTATCTACGAGAATTCAAAATCGGCCCGAACGCCGAGATGGTCGGCTACATGCTTGGTGTCGTCGCGCTTCAGGCGAATGATCCGGGCAAGGCTGAAACCTATTTTGGGCGCATGCTCGAGACTCAGCCGAAGAGCAATTTTCGAGAGCAGATGAGGTTTCTTCTGGCGAACGCCAAATTCATGGCCGGCAAGTACGACGAAGCCACGGCCGAGTACAAAAAATATCTGAATGAATTCCCCAAAGGGCAAAGCGTCGAAGACGCCAATTACCGCCTGTCCCTGACCGCGCTCTTTTCGGGAAAATATCAGGAGGCTATGAACCAGCTGCAGGCCTATCTGCAGAAATATCCTCACGGGCAGTTTGTCAGCGACGCGAAGTATCGCCTGGCGGTGTGCAAGTACGCGGCCTCTCTGTATGATGAAGTCATCGCTGATTGCAAAGCGTGGGAGCGGGAATTCCCGAAGAATCAGCAGTTAGGCGAGGTCCTTGCCCTATTGGCCGACGCTTACGCGGCCAGCGATCGGGCGAATGAAGCGATTCCTATTTACGTCACTTCCTATCAGACGGCGACGACAGATGAAGTCACCAATTATTCTCTCTTTGCTGCCAGCAAACTCCTGCAAAAACGCGGGGAGTGGAGCAAGGTGGCGGACCTTTTCAACGGTTTCATCGAACAGAAACCGGACAGTCCCACGATCATTTCCGCACTCTACTGGATTGGCAAAGCAAAAGCCCACGAAGGCAAGCTCGACGAAGCGAAGCGATTGACTGCTGATACGATAAAGAAATACATTGCTGATCCCAACCGGGAGGCGATCGAACTGTTGCTGACGCAAATGGCGCAGTTGTGCGTCAAAAAGAAGAAGCCGGACGTGACCGATGGCGGAGATTCATCGACCGCGCCGGCGGATCCCGGTGCGGAACTGGACGCGTTGTTTGGCTCAAGCGAGCAAGATCAGACCGCCGTCGCGCGCGCACGGGTCTTGTTTGCCAAGGCTGAGCTCGCCCGTCTGCGTCGGCAGCCGGTAGAGGAGGAAAAAAATATCGCGCGCATCGCGGGAGAGTTTAAGCCGGAAGAGCTGAGTCCCTTACTCCTCGGCCGGTCCGGGGATTACTTGCTCGGCCAGCATAAGACCGACAAAGCGACAGCGTTTTATCAGCGTCTCGCGGACGAATATCCGAAGAGCGAAAACGTTGATTTCGCCTACAACGGTCTGGGCGAGATCGCGTTTCAAAAAAACGATCTGCCTGGCGCGCTGCGCTATTTCAGCGACGGCACCGAGAAGATCGCCGCGTCGCAGAAACTGAAGGATTTAACCGTCGGGAAAGCCAAGACCCTTTTAGCTATGGATAAGCTCGACGACGCCAAGAAAGTTTTTGAACAGGTCGCATCGGTGCGGGAATGGCGGGGGGAATCGACTGCGTTCAGTGTTTTCTCGCTGGGAGAAATCGAAGCAAAGCGCGGACGATGGGCGGAAGCCAACGCCTATTTTCAGCGCGTTTATGTGGCTTATCAGAAGTTTTTACCATGGGTGGCCAAGGCCTACATTCGCAGCGGCGAGAGCTTTGAGAAACTGGGAAAGACCCAGGAAGCGGCGAACACCTACCGTGAACTTTTGCGTAACGAAAAACTCGGCGGCTTTGCTGAGGCTGAAGAAGCGCGGAAACGACTGCAAGCTTTGGGACAAGGATGAAAAAGGATTTCGGATCGCGGATTACGGATTGCGGATTGGTGAGTGCTTCGTGCCGCGGGCTATTACTTTCTTTCGTCTTTTTTCTGACGATCGCTAGGCCACTGCTAGCTCAACAGATCACGCTCAAGACAGGTCAGAAGGTCGACACGTTAGGCGTCCGCCGCGACGGCGATATCATCATGGGCAAGGTGCAAGTCGGCAGCGGGAGCGGCGAAATTGGATACAATGTCGTCCAGATCGCCAAAATCGATTTTCCGGAACCGCGCGGCTTGAAGACCGCGAACGAGCTGCTCGGGCAGGGACAAGCGGACAAGGCGCTCGCGGAAATACAATCGGTCGTGGCATATTACGAACCCTTTAAGGAAGTGCCGGGCGCGTGGTGGTCACAAGCGGCCTTGATTAAAGTATCAATTCTTTCTTCGTTGCAACGGTATGCGGAAGCGGAAACACTTGCCGCCGATATTCAGAAGGGAGCAGCCGACCCGGAAACCGCTCGTGCCGCACAACTGCGCGTTGCCTCCGGTCTGATCCGGAAGAAGGATTTCGAAAAGGCGGTCGTTATTTGTGACGAAGCAATCAAACAGAGCAGTGATCCGGCAAATCTGGCCAATGCATGGGTTACGAAAGGCGACGCGCTTTTCGGACAGAAGCAATGGGACGCCGCCTTGCTGGCCTATTTACACGTCCCGGTTTTTTATTCGGACGAGAAACCGGTTCAACCTTCGGCCTTGCTCGGCAGCGCTCGTGCCTATTGGCGACTGGACGATGGGACACGGGCCAAAAAAGCATTCAATGATTTGATCGCAGCGTATCCGAAATCGGCCGAAGCAGTCGCCGCTCAAACCGAAATTCAAAAGATACGGACACCATAGCCTCGCATGATGCGCATTCGTCTTATGAAAACAAAAGTTAGTCCTCTCGTCATTCTGATCTTCGTCACCTTCGCGATTCTGGCATCGCCGGTGTTCGCTCAATCTTCTCCGCCACCGGCCGGCGAAGGCGTGCGTTCGAAAACGCTTTGGCAACAAATCCAGGAGGGAGGTTGGGTCATGGTGCCCATTGCCCTCTGTTCAATCGCCACTCTCTATTTGATTGGTGACGGAGTTCTTCGCACATCGCCCGCGCGAGTGGCGCCGCCTGAACAGGAACAAAAGGTGAAAGAGCTTTTTCGCAACGGGGACTATGTGGGTGCCTACAAGTACGCCAAAGAAAATCCGTCTGCTTTGACCAACGTTTTGCGGGTTGGCATTGGTCTGCTCGGCGATGGCAAACAAGTGGCCGAAGAAGGAATGCTCAGCGAATTGTCGAAGGAAAATTCGAGCATGCAAACATACATCAGCTATCTCTCTGTTATCGGCGTGTGCGCGCCGATGATTGGGTTGCTGGGAACCGTCACCGGCATGATCAAAGCCTTTGCCAAGCTTGGGGCATCAGGTATCGGCGATCCATCCGGGCTGTCCGCGGCCATTGGCGAAGTGCTCGTGGCCACAGCCAGCGGTTTGATTATTGCCATCCCCGCGTTCGGCGCCTTTTATTTTCTGCGAAATCGGGCGGCATCGTCGCTTCACCATATCCAGGACATCATCAACAGTTTGTTCCGGAAGATGCCTTACGAATCGCTGGCAGGCGTGCATCTGGGCGACGAGGAGTTGTATGCCGCGATTCCTAACTGGCTGGTGCAACCTTCCGGCTCGGGCCAGACCGGCCGGCTGATTACTGCGGCCGACCAGCCTAAGTAGCAGCTGAGGTAACGTTATGGCGTCCGGCGCAGGTGGAGCAGAATCGGGTGAACCTGAGTTTCAGGTCGCACCCATGATCGACGTTCTGCTTACGATCCTGGTGTTCTTCATGACCATCACTTCCGCGCAAGTCTTGAAGGTTGATAAAACGATCACTCTGCCGGTGGCGAAAGATGCGCAAAAAAAAGACAACTCCCGCGCTGAAGCAGTCGTCAACGTGCGTTGGAAGGACAAAAAAGCGCAATACGTTTTCGACGATCGTGTTTATACGCAGGCGTCGGCCATGGTCGATCCTCTAAAGACCGCCAAGGTAACCGGTGAAAAGAAGGTCAGCGGCACGGCTAACCCCGCATTCCGCGCGGTGATCCGGGGCGATCGTGATGTGCCAGCGCTTTACGTTTCGCAAGCCATGAATGCCTGCGCCGAGGCCGGCATTACCGATATTTCGTTTTCGGCCGTGAACAAAGACTAACGAGTGACGCCGCCGAAAC
>JBEEGU010000036.1:0-5164 GCA_041167025.1 Verrucomicrobiota bacterium | reverse complement strand
AAGCCGGTCCAAGAATGAGTATCCGATGTGGCAACGCTTCGCGCAGCACCATTGCTTCATCAAGGTTAGCCACCCCGAACGATTCGGCATCATGCTGCAGCGCCTGCGCCACCCCCACCATGCCGTGGCCATAAGCGTTGGCTTTGACGACAGCAAGAAGTTCCGCACCTCCAATGCGTTGCCGCGCGACATTCGCGTTTCGCCTCAACGCCTCGCCATTAATCTCAGCCCAGCACCGGTAGACCTCTTGAGTCATCGTTTCGCAACCGTCGCTTTCGGAATCGTAATATTAGGTTCCCGCAAATAGATCGGCTCGAGCGGCGGAAAAGAAAAATCCCGTTCGTTTTCGGAGACAAGGCGAGCGAGAATACGAGCTGAGGGATGGCATTGCTTAACCCATCCGAATTGCGGCAACGAATCGGAAGAGAACACCGCCGCGCTTGAACTCAGCGCATCAAACCGATGACGCAAGTCCCCATTATGATAGAGTTCGAACCCGTCGATCACTGCGCGCCCGCGGACGTGCGCGAAGTAAAATGACTGTCGGCGCGCGTCACCGATCACAGTATAACTGTCGTTAGGGACATCCATCGCGCATATTGACGGACAACCGACCAGTTGCGCACCCGTCGCTGCTTGCAACCCGATCGCCGCCGAAATCGCAATTCGAACTCCGGCATATGATCCCGGGCCCAACCCGACGACGATTTTTTCCGGTGGCCCGAATTGTTCGGCAACGCTCTTCAAGTTTTCGAAAAACAATCCCGAGTTCCTCCGATCGTTGTTCCACTGGCGTGAGAATTCGGTCGCTTCGTCGACCCAAGCCAAGCTGGCCTGCGCGGTGGAGAGCTCGAGCGCGAGAACTTTCATCGAATGTGGATGGTCCGCGTATCCTCCGACTTTATTTCGAGAGTCACCCAGCGCGCATGCTCCGGGATCACCTCCGGGAATCGGTCCGCCCACTCGATCACAGATATTCCGTCACCGAACAAATAATCATCCAAGGCGAGGCGATCAAGGGCCTGTCGATTTTCCAACCGAAAAAAATCGAAATGATAGATTGGCAATCGCCCGCCCAAATATTCGTGGACAAGCGTGAACGTAGGGCTCGTCACCGGATTTTCGCTGCCCAGAGCTGCGACAATACCTTTTGTAAAATGAGTTTTGCCGGCGCCCAATTCACCCGCCAGGGCCACCACATCACCCGCCTTCATCTCGCGCGCAAAGCGCCGGCCAAAATCTTCCGTTTCGGACACGCTATTGGAAATGAACGTAGCCACCTTTCAATTGCCGATTCGCCCGCGCCGGACTGACATTGATCGCAGACAATGGAAGCAAACGCCCGATACGGGTGAGTTGTATCCGGGGAAATCTTTTTTTCCAGGCATCCCGCAGATGATCACCCGCCCGCGAAGAGATGGCGAAGAGCAATTCATAATCTTCGCCATCGGAAATCGCATTCTCGATCGTAGCACCAGCGGTCAAGGGCAAACGGTCGGTCTCAATTTGAAAACTCAATCGACTGGCGCGTGCGAGCCGGGGCAAATCAGCAGCGAGTCCATCGCTCAGATCCATCATCGCATGAATGGAAAAGTGTTCCGTCAGCCATCGCGCTTGTTCGATCCGTGGCACAAAACGCAAATGCTTGTTCTTGCCTGCGCCGCCAAGCCTGCCCGTAACAAAAAGGGAATCGCCCGCTCGACCGCGACTCCGCGCGACCCATCGACTCTTTTCCACGAACCCTGACACGCTCACCGAAATCACCGTAGGCCCCCGCGTGCTGCTGGTTTCGCCGCCAACGACGCTCACCTTAAATCGCGCGGCCGCCCGCTTCAGGCCACCGTATATCTTCTCGACCCACTCGGATCGCTTGCTTCTCCCAATAACGAGAGTGACCAATGCGAACTGCGGCAGGCCCGACACCGCGGCGAAATCGCTCAAAGGACGCATCATCGCTTTCCATCCGATTGCCGCCGGCGGCGCGGCCGTTTTGAAATGAACGCCTTCAACAACGCAATCTGTTTTTAATAGCAGGAAATGGTCACGGCCTGGAGCGTGGACCACTGCGACGTCATCCCCGGCTCCAGCAATGACTCCGTCGCCCACAGGCAACCTCGGCAGGAGTCTCGCCAGCAGCGAATCTTCTCCGAGCCGACTTAGTTTCATTGCTGAGAAATGTCAGGAAAAGCGAGGAACAGGAGGCTGAGTGAATTAAATAATGAGTGCATGGTCATCGGCACCAAAAGCGAGCCACTCCATTCGTAGGCGAGCGTGAAACAGCCCCCGAGAATGAAAAGGGGCCCAAACGACGGCAGATGCTGGTGGACCGCAGCAAAGAGCAACGCGTTTACAATCAGGCCCACGAAGCGCCCAAGGTACCGTCGCAATACTCCATAAAGAAAAAATCGAAAGACAAATTCTTCCGCAACCGGCGCGACCGCCACCGCGAGCACGATAATCATCACTCGCTGCGGCATGGTGTGCGACCCATTAAACAGCTCGACGATGTTCTGACGCGCCGAGCCATTCCCGATAAAATGGCGCGTCATCAAATCGGCGAAAACAATCAGTGGATAGGCCGCAAGCAATAACAACGCGCCTGTGCCGACGGCCCGAACGATTCCTAGTTTGGAAAATCCCGCGAGCGCATCCAGATGAAATCCGCGCAGGGTCAAAAACCCTACCAAAATCAAGACAACCATCACTGTAACGACAAGGTTGGCGACAAGATCCTTTGTGTTCAGTTCCGCCGCCGGCGCCGATGCGCCCACGGCAACATTGAGGAGGAGCAGCGACATCAAAAACGCGGCGATAATCGCCTCCGGCAATCCGAACCGCTTGGGCAATTCCTCCGGAGCCGCTGTTTGTCGCGCACTAATTTGCCGGATTAACGACACATAGACATAGAGGCCGGCAAAAAGTAAAAGAACGTTTGCGGTGTACCCGAGCGCCGAAAAAAAACTCTGGGAAGACATGCGCCGCGCTACGGCGCGTAATAACTCGGCAAAAAATACGCGTGCCCGCTTTCCAGCTGCGGCACGAGTTGTTTCGGGAGTTCCAGCTGAATCTTCGAATCGCCTGCCTTTCCAAACGCGCGAAAGACCCGGCTCAAACTGAATGGAGGTCCGTATTTAACGACGGTCGCACCAGGACTGTTGCCCATTTCCCGGGCCTTGCTGAACGCGTCCTCGATTTGGCCTAACCCGTCGATCAGCTTGTTGTCGAGCGCCTCTTTCCCGGAGAGGATCCGGCCATCGGCGACGGTGTTGCGCAAGGTGTCAGCGCGCAAGTTGCGCTCCTTGGCGACGATCCCGAGAAATTTATCGTATGTTTTCATTACGAAATTCTGCACGAGAGCGCGCTCCTCTGGCGTCATCGGCCGCGCTCCATTGAGCATATCCTTGAACTGCCCGCTCTTAAAAACGACGGAGGCGAGACCGACCTTATTGAACAACTGCTCATAATTCAGCGTCTGTATAATGACGCCAATGCTGCCGGTGATGGTGGTGTCGTTCGCCATCAGAAACTTGCCGCCACAGGAGACGTAGTATCCACCCGAAGCAGCCAGGGTATCCATATGGACTACGACCGGTTTCCGTTCCCGGGTTTTGACAACCGCCATATAAATTTCATCCGAGGCCGTGACTTCACCGCCGGGCGAATCGATCTCGAGCACGACCGCCTTCACCCGATCGTCCTCGCGCGCCTGGCGAAGCGCCGCGCGCAGATCATCCACCATGGAATCCCCGACGCTGCCTGGAATACTGGAACTGATCAGGCCGCGCATGGTGATGAGCGCAATCTTATCGGAGGTTCCGCCATATCCGCGGTCGACCGTAACTTCGCGAAAGCGCGAAAGCGGCTCTTTGTCCCGGACCATGTTTCCGACGCTGCGGCGGAAGAGGGCGGTCATCAGAATCAGATTGGCGAAAACGCTGGCACAAAGCGCGACGAACAGAAAAACGCTGAGACACCCAAGTTTGCGGTCGGCCATGAGGGGGAAAGCTGGCGGAGAACGGGGTGTGGCACAAGCGCTTTTCGAGGGGGTGAAGGCCGGCCACACTATTCTCGTTTTTTATAGAAGAAAGAGCTTGCCTGCGGCGCGAAAAGGGTCGAAAAGATGGGTGGCCTAGAATGTGATAAAAATCCTAGTAATTATTAACAATTATGAATAGCGGCCATCTCTCAGTCACTTCTCCCGCTGCCCGCTCCGTGCGCAAAACGAAACCGCGGAAGAAAAATCAGCGCGCACGGAACGGCTCTAACGGTCACGCTAACGGCGCCTCCAATGGCAACGGACATCCCCCAATGGCCGCAGCCGGCACTCTTACCCGCACCAAATCCCTCCTCCTCGCCGCCCTGCGCGTTTGGGAATTGAAACAACGCCTCGGCCAATAAGTTGGTCCTTTCGCCAATTCGACGCCTTCGGGGTCGTCTTTCAGTAATTGGCCCCTTCATTACTATCCCTGCGGAGCTGCGCCCGTAGCTCAGCCGGATAGAGCAACGGATTTCTAATCCGTAGGTCGAGTGTTCGAGTCACTCCGGGCGCGCGCCCTCATTTGCATTGCGCCGCTGTGCACGTAAAGCACTCGCAGAATTCGAACCCTTACCATGATTCCATCCACGCGCGTCCTCATTGCACTTCTTTGCGTCAGCTTGGTCACTAGGGCGGCCCTGGCAGCAGAGCCGCTCGATCAAACGATCAATTATCTTTTCGATTACGTTGCTAAATCGGATGCGACCTTTATTCGCAACGGGACTTCGCATACGCCCGCTGAAGCCGTGGAGCATATCAAAGCAAAGTATGAACATTTCAAACCTCAGATCAAAACGCCCGAGGATTTTATTCGGCTCTCTGCCTCGAAAAGCCTTATGACCGGGAAGCCATATCTTGTCCGAACCACGGACGGCAAAGAGATGCCTCTCGAAGCGTGGCTGACCGAGGCGCTAAAGGCGCGTCGTGCCGAATCACACTAATCACTTATAGATCGCATCCAGCATTTCAAGCACCGCTTTGCCGGGCTTGAAAATCGGCGCCAGAAATCCTTTGGCGAAATGCTCTTTCGCCGCAGCGACCAGTCGTTGCTTCAAATCTTCGCGCGGATGACTGGCAGGTCCGCTCAAATTCATCGTAGTCCAGAGATAATCTCCGCGCGATTCGGTG
>JBEEGU010000035.1:0-7102 GCA_041167025.1 Verrucomicrobiota bacterium | reverse complement strand
GACGCGAATGGCAGAAGCCAACGAGAGCGTGGTCGGGAATTCTTTGCCTGCGAGCGCGGTCGCCAGGAGTTCGGCGTGCGCCTCGTCTGCGTTTTCTTTCAGCACACGCGCTAATATCGCCGGTTCGATCTTGCGCAATAATGCGGCCGCCGATTGTCCCCGCGCCGGATTCATTCGCATGTCGAGGGGCCCGGCGTGTTTTATGGTGAACCCCCGCATCGGATCATCGAGTTGCATGGAGGAGACACCGAGGTCGGCTAGAATCAAGTCCGCCCCGGCCAGTCCTGCTTTCGCCAGGACCTGCGGAAGGCCGGCGAAGTTGCTGCGCCGCACGGTGAATTGGTCCGGCCCGAAG
Organism: Verrucomicrobiota bacterium; assembly: GCA_041167025.1. GTDB lineage: Bacteria > Verrucomicrobiota > Verrucomicrobiia > Chthoniobacterales > UBA10450 > DATFCK01. The sequence goes on along the minus strand of JBEEGU010000035.1, from coordinate 6,747 downwards.
CCTAACGAACGCAACCGCCCCTCCGTTCTAGAGAGTTCTATCGGATCGATATCGAGGCCGAGCAATCGTCCGCCAGGTTGAAGCCGGGCGAGGATTTCCTGCGCGTGACCGCCGTAGCCCAGTGTGCAGTCCACCGCGACTTCGCCCGGCCGCGGGGCAAGCACTTTCAAGACTTCCGCCACCATGATGGGTCGATGACTTCCGGCGGGAGTTTTGCCGGCCGCCAGCACCTTCGTAATCGTCTCGCTATAACGCTGCGGATCGCGCTCCTTGTATTTCTCGTCGAAGTGTTTCGGATTCTTGCCGCGGTAACGCGGACGCCTGGGCGGTCGAGCCGGGGTCGCCGCCTCATCGCTCATTCCCTCTTGTCGCACGCAGCAAACTATCCAACACTCTGACCTAAGCCATCGCGCTAAACTTCAAATCATCGACTCGACAATTAAATGATAGACCACCTTACACTCAGCGTCAGCGATCTGGCGGTGAGCAAAGTATTTTATGGCAGCGTTTTGGCAGCGATCGGATACAAGACCTCACCCGAATACATCTCTGGTTCGACCAAAACAAAAGGGATTGGCTTCGGCGGAGAAGACCTGGAGTTTTTCACCGTGCAAGGTCCGGTGAACAAACCGCCTGTTCATGTGGCGTTTCGGGTTCCAAACCGCCGCGACGTTGAAGCGTTTTACAAAGCGGCCATTGCTGCTGGTGGCCGTGACAACGGCGCGCCGGGACTGAGTCCCGAACATCATCCGGATTACTTTTCAGCTTACGTTTTCGATCCCGACGGTCATAACATCGAAGCAGTCTGCCATGACCCTGAGTAAAATCGTCACGTCCGACAATAGACGAGATGGTCGCGCTTTATTTCGACGACGACTCAGCCAAATTCTACCGGGTAGACATCAGCAAACCGTAAGTGGCCGCGGCCAATCTTTATGTGACTTTGAATCGGGGCTTCCACCTTCGCCTTTGCTACGGCGCGACAAGTGAGCGCTGCCACGCCGAAGCTGTCGGCATAGGCGGATTTGTTTAATGCACAAGTTGACGCGGGAACTTACAAACTTCCTCGGAGATTTTCCATGAGCTTTATCAATCTTGAGCAGCTGCCGCTTGTTGGAATGTCGCATGAGTTCGTCGGCGAAATTCAAGGCGCGCCATTTTCGGCCTACATCGTCAAGGCCAAGCCCGGGCAGGGCCCGCCTTTACATAAACATCCGTACGTCGAAGTCGCATTCACTCTTGAAGGCTGTGCCACCATTACGGTTGGCGATGAAGAGCGTGAGGTGAAAGCGGGAGGCATCGTTGTCATTCCGGCCGACACACCACATCGATTCGTCAACTCCGGCGATACTCTCTTGCGCCAAATTGACGTCCACGCGAGTCCGAAATTTATCCAGACGAATCTTACTTAGGGTCTTTCTTGGTAAAGTGTACGCTTAACCATGCGCTGATGGCGGTGATACCGGCAAAAAACAAGATTAGAGCTGAATAACTTCCGCTCGACACTTTTTCGAAGCGAAACAGGACATAACCAACGACCAGATTAAATAACGCCCAGAAGACGTTCACTGTTGGCGATGACAACCCTTTCCCGGGAGGGCTCGCGAAAGGTGTCGGGAAACGGTCACCGGAAATGCCATGGACGAAATGAGGCACCGCATTAGCGAGAAACGCCCCGGCGAAGAAACAAGCGATGTAGTCATACCAGTTCACAGTGATTGTTTCCTTTCGGTTGAATCGGCTAGAAGTATATCGCGGACCAGGCAGAAATTAGATCTATAGATAAAGTTCCGGCATGAGTTCCGATCCGACACCCGCGGCTTACGCCCGGCTCCGCTCGTGATACATTCCGGCGCATGAAAACGAACCGGATCGAAGCGTTCAGCGATGGCGTTATCGCCATTCTCATCACCATCATGGTCTTGGAGTTGAAGGCGCCGCACGATCCGAACCCGGCTTCGCTCGCAAAAATGTGGCCAACTTTTTTTGCCTATGTCCTGAGCTTCATCATCATCGCGATCTACTGGGTCAATCATCATCATCTTATTCACCTCGTGACCCGGGTCGATTCGGTGGTTCTTTGGGCAAACATCAATCTGCTTTTTTGGATATCGCTGATCCCATGGGTTACGGTTTATCTCGGCGACAATCACGCCCTGCCATTTCCGGTCGGCCTTTACGCCGCCGTCTCGGCCGCGGGAGCTACGTCATTTTACCTTCTGCGCTCATCCATCGCGCGTCATCATCACGAGCCGGAGTTCAAGCATTTGAGCAAGAAAATGGCCCGCAAAAACCTCATCGCCATTCTGATCTATATCGCAGCCATCGTCGCCGCGTTTATCTATGTACCGCTCGCCTTGGTCATGCTCGCGTTGCCGGCTTTGATGTATTTCCTCCCGGAACGCGGGCTCGAGAAATTCGAGCACAACGACTGATCTCCGTTCCTTTACCAGTCGCATCCATTTGAATCGACCGGGCGCGATCATGTCACCTTAACCCGCGCGTGGAAAATTCCTTAACTATGTCGCCGGTTTGGTATCGACCGTTATCGGCCTCGGGGCGCCGCGGCTACGCGTCCGCGCTCGGCTTGTGTTCAACCGAAATCATCCAACCGACACCGAACCGGTCCTGCAGCATGCCGAATTTCGGCGACCAGAACGTCTTCTCCAGAGGCGCGACAACTAGGCCGCCCTCTCCCAGCGCAGCAAAGACACGCTCGGCCTCGGCTACATCCGGAACAGTGATCGAAAGCGAGAAGCCGTCGAAGTTTTGGTCGCCTTCGCATTGGCCGTCCGACGCCATCAGCGTGGTTTTTCCGATTCGGACGGTGGCATGCATTACCTTGTCGTCGAAGCAATCCGGTAGCCCGTGCGGCTCCGGACTTTCCTTAAAGCGCACGAGCATCTGGATTTCCGCGCCGACCGCAGTGCGGTAAAACCCAAGTGCTTCTTCACAACGACCGCCGAAGAAGAGATAAGGTTGAACCAATGCGCTGGAATCGGATGTCGACATGATTGGAGATGGCGTACGTTTCGCCGAAGGTCAATCCTTCTCCGTTAAACCGACACCCCGGTCGCGATTTATGCCCGGCTCCGGGAATTCTGAGTGTTTGGCCTAATTCGCCGTAAGATTGAACGCATACGCGGCAGCCCATTTCCAGACCACGCTTTCTGCTTGCTTCCAGTTGCTGATGCAAAATGTTACCACGCGGCGATCAATTCGCTGTGACCGTGATTGAAGGGGAAGTGTCAGCTTCCCGATTCGACGATATGAGCAAGCTGGATGACTTTGCTTCCCGTTACGCGAAGGCGTGGTACAGTCAGAATCCTGAAAGCACCGCGGCATTCCTATGTCGACAATAGTTCTCTGATCCTGACCATGGAAAAGGTGTTACGCGAAGCCGATCGCGTCGCCGCTTTGCGCGCGGAATAGCTTGGTTCATGAACAACCTTCGCTTCGCCCTTCGCCAACTCGGCAAGGCTCCGGCGTTCACTGTCACCGCGCTGGCCACGGTCGCGATCTGTCTCGGAGCGAACCTCGCGATCTTCGCAGTGATCAATTCCATTCTGCTCCGGCCGCTTCCGTTTCCGGAATCCGAACGGCTGGTCACGATCTTTAACACCTATCCGAAAGCCGGTGTCGAGAACGACGGCTCATCGATCACCAACTATTACGAGCGCCGCGGGAACATCGCGGCCTTCTCCAGCCTTTCCCTCTATCGCGAGGGTGCCGAAGTCCTTGGCAATCCCGGTTCCACCGAGCAGGTCGAAGTCATGCGCATCTCGCCGGAATTCTTCGCGACGCTCGGCGTTAATCTCGCGATGGGTCGCACCTTTACCGAAGCGGAAGCGGCCGTGGCGGAAAACAACGGAGTCGTCATCCTAACCGACGCCTACTGGCGCCAGCGTCTCGCGGCCGATCCGAACATTCTCGGCCGCGACATCCGTGTGAACGGCATCCAGAGAACGATCGTCGGCGTGTTGCCTCCTGACTTTCGCTTCCTCTCTTCAGAAGCGCGGCTGTTCCAGCCGATCAGGACGCGGCCTGAGCAGCGCGCGTCGACTCAGCGCCATTCCGGTGGCGGCGGCACGCACATGATCGCACGGCTAAAACCGGGCGCGACGATCGCAGAAGCCCAGTCACAAATCGACGCGCACAATGCCGCGGTCGAGAAGGACAATCCCGAGGCGAAAATGATGGCCGAGGCTGGCTTCCGCTCACCGGTGGTTTCGCTCCATGCCGATCACGTGCGCTCCATCCGTCCGACACTTTGGTTGATGCAGGGCGGCGTGTTTTTCCTCCTGGTGATCGGCGCTGTGAACCTGGTGAATTTGCTTCTGATTCGAGCCAGCGGCCGAGCAAAAGAAATGGCGATCCGCCAATCGATGGGCGCGAGCCGACGGCATGTGGTGACTCAAGTGATGGTGGAAACGATCCTGCTGACGTTTTGTGGCGGATTGCTTGGCATCATCGTGGGCGCGTGGGGGCTTCGGTTGCTCGAAGTTCTGGGAGCGGATCGCCTGCCGCTCGGGGCGCACATTTCGTTCGAGGGATCGCTCGCGGCGATCGGGCTTCTCGGCGCGCTGGTTTTGGGAGTCCTGATCGCGGTGCCAATCGCCTGGTTTAACCTGAGCAGCCATTTGGCGAACGTCCTCCAATCGGAATCGCGCACCGGCACGATCAACCGCGCCACCCAACGCCTTCGCCACGGCTTCATCGTTGCGCAGATCGCGCTCGCTTTTGTCCTGCTTGCGGGCGCCGCGCTGCTCGGGCTGAGCTTGAAAAAGGTGATGGAAGTGTCTCCCGGCTTTCGCTCTCACCAAATTCTCACCGGCGAGTGTACGATCTCGTGGCAACTTGCGCAGGATTCAGTCGGAATTGTCGATCGCTTGCTGGACTCCATCCGGCAGCAACCGGGAATCGCCGCCGCCGGCACGGTCACTAATATCCCGCTGAGCGGAGACAACGGCAAAACCGCGATCACGCCGAAAGGTTATGTGGCGCCGCCAGGTCAATCGCTGCACGGCCATTATTCCTATGGCGTTAACGGCGACTACTTCTCGGCCCTCGGCATTCCGCTGCGCGAAGGACGGTTCCTCACTTCAGCAGATTCTCACCGCTCCGAACACGTCTGCGTGGTGGACGAAGATTTTGCGCGGCGTTATTGGCCCAAGGGAGACGCGCTCGGCCAGCAACTGTTTCATCCCGGCGTCACCGGAAGAGATCAGCCGTGGTCAGGTGATAAAAAAAGCGAGGTGGAGGAGGAAAACCTCTTCACCATTGTCGGCGTTGTCGGGACGGTAAAACAGGCGGAGCTCACCGAAGCGCAGGGACAGGGAGCTGTTTACCTGCCTTACGCTTACCGCGAGGGCGCCAGCGTTTTTGTCGTCATTCGCACGAGCCAGCGCCCGGAAGCGTTCGCCGAGACGCTGCGAAAGCTGGTGCGCGCAGCGCATTCCGACCTGGCGTTCGATAATATCCGCTCGATGGATACCCGCATCGCGGAGAGCCTCATCACGCGTCGCTCGCCAGCGCTGCTCGCTGGAATTTTTGCCGGTGTCGCGCTACTTCTCGCGGCCATTGGAACTTATGGCGTTCTCAGCTACTCAGTTGCGCAACGCACGCGCGAGATCGGAATTCGCATGGCGCTTGGAGCGCGAATGCAGCAGATCCGCGCGCAATTCCTATCGTTAGGCCTGCGCCTTCTGGCCGCCGGTACCATCCTCGGTTTGATCGGAGCGTGGCTGGCAGGAAGAGCGATGCAGAGTGTTCTCTTCGACCTGCCGACGCTGCCCATCGCTACTCTTCTCGGCACCGCACTTGTCATGAGTGCGGTGTCATTAGTTGCTTGCCTCATCCCCGCACACCGCGCGACTAAGGTCGACCCCATAATCGCGCTCCGAGCGGAATGACAGCCATGAACGATGACCCTGAGTTAGAAAAGTTCGCAAATCGCTACTCGAAGGCGTGGTGCAGCCAAAATCCCGGGAATGTCGCAGCGTTTTTCGCCAAGAACGGTTCCCTGAGTGTGAACAACGGACCGCCCGCGGTTGGACGCGCGGCAATTGCTAGGGAAGCGCAAGCGTTTATGACTACATTTCCTGACATGGTGGTGACAATGGATGAAATCTCGCGCGAACCCGATGGGATGAAGTTCCGTTGGACATTAACTGGAACGAGCACCGGGCCGGGCGGCACAGGAAAACGCGTTCGGATCAGCGGATACGAACTCTGGAACATCGACAATGACGGGTTTATCGCAGAATCCAAAGGCCATTTCGATAGCACGGAATATGAACGTCAACTCAACCTCTAGCGCCGCATAGACGTTCGATGTGCGATGGTTGACGTGAGTACAGGCTTCTATCCTCGCGATCCCTGAGGCTTGGTGCTAAATCCTAGACCTTCGAAAGCGAGCTCGATCGCGATTACGAGCATGAGCAGGAAAGAACGAATTCCGGATTCGGCGTTGGACGCCTGCCTGTTTGCAGGACGGCCCGAAAGCTTTCGGGGTTCGGCGTTTGCTTCTCTGATCTATGTTCCAACACTTCGCAATCCTGTTATCGTCGCGTGTGGTTTGAGTTGTCGATCTTTCAACGACCCGCGAATGACAGCCCCTCGTTTTACCAGCACTTCGCTGAGCTCGTTAGGCGTGGCGGAGTTCCGCAGTAAAAGCCCATTTTTCCCTCGCTCGCCGTAGCCTCAGCGAAGGCGGCTGGTTGCTACTTTAGGCTGCTGTGCGGTTAG
>JBEEGU010000034.1:0-5776 GCA_041167025.1 Verrucomicrobiota bacterium | reverse complement strand
ATTGAAAAACGGACCCCGCCGGAGGAGGCCAGGACCATGCGGCCGAGAGATTTCACTCCTCGCAAATTTCCCTCAATTCGACCCGAAATTCAGCTGTTTACTCCAACCGAACGCCGAAATCGGTGGATTCGTTTTTTACTCTGTGAAGTTGCAGCTCTCGCTTCGCTGGTTTTCCTGGTCTACCTCGCAGTTTCGCGTCGAATTATCGATACGACAGTGACGGTGTTGATCTACATCCTGATCGTTGCAGCAACGGCCGCGGTCGTGACTTTTGCGGTCACATTTTTCCGGGATAATCCGGCTCGTTGGGGACGTGATCACTGACCTAAAGCGGGGCTGCTCCGACCTTGAACATATTGTCGAGCGTCGCTCGTTTGAACTGAACGAGACCGCGGTGGGGGAACAAGGCCGAACGACTTTCGAAACTCGATATTGAAGTAACCCTGCCGCATCTTCGAACGCGCTTCAGGGTGACTTTAATGGTCATCTGGTCGCGATTCGTTGTTGCGATTTGTGCAGGGGAGTCAGCAACCAGGAGATTATGATGAAAGTATTCTTAAGTGTTATTTCGGCCACCGCCTTACTGTTGGCGGTTGCTTACGGCCAGACGTCAAGTTCCAGTACAACGACCACGTCAGCCACAGGAACCGGGGAAACGCAGTCGACCACGACCACCACGGAAAATTATGGGACGGTCACAGAATTCAGCCCGGGCGCGTCGCTCGTGCTCAGTACTGGAACCGGCGATCCCGTTCACTACAAGTTCAGCAAGACGGTCACTTACGTCACGCCAGATGGACAGGTGATCGAAGCTTCGAAAGTCAAAAAGAATTCAAAAGTTCGCGTTCACTACGTCAAAGATGGCGGCGACATGATGGTGGACAAAGTAATCGTGACCGATCACGACTAAAAAAATCGATCCATTCAGGCGGTCGTTTCTTCTCTGTTTCGAGCGAAGCGACTCCTAATGAAATTGCGGCGGCAGCCGGGGGAAACTTCGCTGCCGCTTCACTTTTTGAGCCGCCCGCAACGGTGCGCCGAACGTGACGGCGGCAGGAAAGCGACCAGCCTGCCTCGCTTTACAGCTGGGCGGCGCGTTGGGCGTCGTTCAGCAATACCCAGTCGATCGGAAGGGAGCGACAAGCTTCCGTCGGGCACCGCAAGCCCAGGGGGCCCGGTTCGTCGACAATCCTGATGTCGTGGCCGGTAATTATGCGGCCACAGCCGAGGCAGAAACGCTTCTCGTTGAGCGATCCCCAGGGGCGCCATCGGTCAATCTTCCGAAGGAAAACAAGTCGCTCTTCTGACGAAAGATTTAAAGGTTCCGGCGCTGTAATTCTCGAATCATGAGCAACCAGTTGTTGCTCGCCAATCAGGCCAAAAGCCGATTGTTGCGTAGGGGAAATCCTGACATTTGTGTTCATTCCGTGGCGCGCGCCAAATGTATTAAATTTTCAAAATATTGCGCGACGCGATCGTGAAGAGTTGATCGCGGATTGTTTGCAGATTTTTCGGTATTGGGCCTTGAGGATTGCGTTTTCGCGAAATTTCCGCCATCACCAGGGGTGGCGATGTCTTCAGCAACAACACGCGTATTTATGGTTCGGCATGGAGCTACAATCTTAAGCGCCGAAGATCGATTCGCCGGCGAAACCGATGTGCCCCTCTCTGATGAAGGCCGGGAGCAAACCCGTCGTCTGGCCGAGCGCCTGAGTCACGAAAAGATCGTGGCGGTGTTCGCATCTCCCCTCGGCCGCACGATGGAGACGGCGTGGATTTTGGCTGAGCCGCACGGCCTGCAAGTCATGGAGCGGCAAAGCTTCCGCGAAATCTCCCACGGCCACTGGGAGCGGATGACACGCCGCGAGGTGGAAAAACAGTTTCCGGAAGAAGCTGCGGAATGGGAGCGAGACCCTTATACTTTTGCACCGCAAGGAGGAGAAAGCGGCCTGGCAGTTACGGCGCGGGCTTTGCCCGCGCTGATCCAGCTGGTGCGCGAATATCCCGGAAAAAACCTGCTTTTGGTGTCACACAAAGCGACTATCAGACTGCTCTTAAGCTCGTTGCTCGGTTTTGATCCGCGACGTTACCGGGATAACCTCGATCAGAATCCAGCGGCGCTGAATATCGTCGATTTCAAGAATCCAGTGTTGGCCCGCCTGACCTTGTTCAACGATACATCGCATTACGCCGCACCGGGAAAGACCGTCCCGGAAGTGCCGGCGGACCGGTTATCGAAATGGTGGAATACGGAGTCCGCGTAAGAAAAAATCGGAATCGTGGTCTATGCAAGCTTTTATATGGTAAAAGAGTAGTTTTTATCTTGCCAAATTTGAGGGATTTTTCATACTTCCACCCGTCCCATGTGCTGCGTCTTACGAGCGGCGGTTACCGCCGCTTTTTTGTTTTTATCAAGTTTATCGCTTTTTTCACAGACGGCGTCTCAAGCCATTTCTCGCGCCCCCGGTGGAATTTGGAGTGACGTAGCCGAGAGCTCCATTCGCCCCACTCTTTCGGCTGCCGGCGGAACTCGACCGCCGCGCGATATTGTCCCGCGCAGCTATCGCACGTTGCAGCTCAACAAGGCGGCGCTCAAGAATTTGCTGGCGAGCGCGCCACCCGAGACCAGTGGCCCCATCGGTACACACGGGGTCGAATTCGAAATTCCCGTTCCGTCGGGCGGTTTCCACCGGTTTGTCATCCAGGAATCGCCGATCATGGAGCCGAAGCTGGCCGCGCGTTACCCGGAATTAAAAACCTACGTGGGAGAGAGTCTCGATGATCCCACAGCCACCGTTCGCATAGATGTAACGCCCCGGGGGTTTCACGCGATCGTTTTGTCAGCGAGCGGACAGATTTTTATCGATCCGTACGCTCGCGACACAGACACCAATTACATTTCCTATTTCAAGCGCGACTTTGCCGCCGTTGATAAACCGTTTTCCTGTCTCGTCGAAACGCTTACCGCGCAATCGGCCGTCGAGCCGAGCGCGTCGGCTTTGCGCCCGACCGGTTCGACCTTGAGGAGTTATCGGCTGGCCTTGGCCTGCACCGGCGAATACGCCACCGCGGTTTGCAGTCCCAACTCAGCCACGGTAGCTGGCGCTCTCGCCGCCATGATCACTTCCGTGAACCGATGCAGCGCAATTTATGAGCGCGAATTGTCGATTCGATTCATCCTCGTCAATAATACCGACAAATTGATCTATCTCGACGGCGCGAGCGATCCTTATACGAACAGCAGTGGTTCGACCATGCTCGGGCAAAATCAGTCGAACATCGACACCGTTATCGGCACTGCGAATTATGATTTCGGCCACGTCTTCAGCACAGGAGGCGGCGGGATCGCAAGCCTCTCAGTCATTTGCGCGAATGGACAAAAAGCGCGGGGCGTGACGGGTTCGTCGAACCCCGTGGGCGATCCCTATGATGTGGATTATGTCGTCCATGAAATGGGACACCAATTTGGCGCCAACCATCCTTTTGATGGGACAGGCGGAAGTTGCTCAGGGAACGCCAATCTGCCCACCGCTTATGAACCCGGTAGCGGCTCGAGTATCATGGCGTATGCGGGAATTTGTTCTCCACAGGATCTTGCACCCCATAGCGACGACTATTTCCACTCTGTCAGTTACGACGAGATCGACAATTATACGTCCGGTGCAACCGGTTCAAGCTGCGCGCAGTTAACATCCACCGGCAACAATCCACCGACCATTTCTCCGCTGACTGGATTTTCTATTCCGGGTCGGACTCCTTTCGCCCTAACCGCGAGCGCATCGGATCCGGAAAACGACGTGCTGACCTATTGCTGGGAGGAATTCGACAAAGGGCCAGCGCAGGATCCGACGGCCGATCCGCGCGACAATGGCAGTTCGCCGCTGTTCCGTTCATTTCCGCCGACCACAAGTCCGACTCGCACTTTTCCTTCGCTCACCTACATCCTGAACAACCAAAATATTCCACCGGCCACGGTGAGCGGTTATGCCACTGGAGAATATTTGCCGACAACCAGCCGTACCATGACTTTCCGCGTGACCGTTCGCGACAATCATCTAGGCGGAGGAGGATCCAATTATTCTTCAACGACAGTGGCATCGGTCAGTACTGCCGGGCCATTTGTTGTCACATCGCAAAACTCGGCGACTACTTTCGCCGGCGGCTCTGATCAAACCGTGACGTGGGATGTCGCGAATACCGACCTCGCGCCGATCAATTGCGCAAACGTGAAGATTTCTCTTTCGACCGATGGCGGTAATACTTTTCCGATCGTTCTGGCGAGTTCGGTGCCGAACAATGGCTCGGCCACAGTCACCATTCCGAACACAGCCAATGTCGCGACCACACAGGGTCGAATTAAGGTCGAGGCCGTCGGAAATATTTTCTTCGATATAGGCGACGCGAACCTGACCATCACTTCCAGTAACAGCGCCCCGACCCTCAATATTACTGGAAGTATCAGCGTGTCGCGAGGCAAGCCGACAGCGACCGTGGCGACAGTTGGCACAGCGAGCGACGCCCAGGGCGATCCGGTAACGGTTTCTGTATCGAATCTTCCGCTCGGCGCCCACATCACGCCGAGCATTTCCAACGGAAGCATTTCCCTCAGCGCCACCGTTGATTGCGGTGTTGTGACAACCTTGTCGTCACGCACTTATCCGATCACGCTCACGGTCGCCGACACCAAGGGATCGACCACGTCCGGGAAGGTCAACCTTGTTGTCACCCCGAATCCATCCCCGACCGTTGGTGTTTATCCGGACGTCACGGTTGCGCGCAACAATAGCGCGGCCTCGATTCCAGCGAGCGCGGCGGCGGATGCCAACGGCAATCTGCTGGCCAACCCTTATTCCGTCAGCCCCACAGCGCTGCCCGGCGGCGGGACGCTAAGCGTCAATCAGGCGACCGGAGTAGTGACCGCGGCAACGACAGTTGGCTCGACGGTCGCTACCACCTCCGTCCGCGTGACCGTGCTTGATTCCTGCGGCGCTTCTGCCATCCGGATTTTTAATGTCAACGTTGTCGCATCGGCGACACCGCTTCTTCAACCTGGTGCGGCCTCCGCTCCAACCGCCGAAGGATGCGCCCCGGCCAACGGCGCGGTTGACCCCGGTGAGACGGTGACGGTGAATTTTCCGATTTCCAACAGTGGGGGCGGCGCGACGACCAATCTCATTGCTTCTTTGCAAACGTCCGGAGGAGTGACGCCCATCACCGTCAGTCAAAACTATGGCGCGATTACGACGAATGCCTGGGTCAACCGGTCGTTTCAATTCAGCGCGACGGGTGCTTGTGGCGGAACGATTACTGCCACCTTGCAATTACAAGATGGCGCAACCAACTACGGAACCGTCTCGTACACGATAAGGCTTGGCGCGCTGGCCACGACCTTGTCCCAGAATTTCGACGGCGTTTCGGCGCCTGCGTTGCCGCCAGGGTGGACGGCAATGGTGGCGGCGGGAAACCCTGCACCGTGGGCAACAAACACGACAACGCCTGACACCGCCCCGAATTCTGTCTCGGCCAATACGGTCGCGATAGTCAGTGATAACCGGCTCATTTCTCCTGTAGTCGGCGTTCCCACAAGCAATCCTCAGCTGTCATTCCGGCACCGATGGAACCTGGAGAATGGATTTGATGGCGGAATCCTGGAAATCGCGATCAACGGCGGAGACTTCAATGACATTATTGCCGCGGGGGGCAGCTTCGTCAGTGGCCCGTATAATGGAACGATTAGCTCGAATTATAGCAGTCCCATATCAGGCGCAAGCGCGTG
>JBEEGU010000033.1:0-3459 GCA_041167025.1 Verrucomicrobiota bacterium | reverse complement strand
AGTTTGCTGAAGCCGGTGTAATCGCGCGCCAGGGTCGATGCCAGGTCGAAACGGAAACCATCGACGTGCATTTCATTGACCCAATAGCGCAAGCTGTCCAACACCAACTGCAGTGTGCGCGGGTGCAGCGTTTCCACCGTATTGCCCGTCCCGGTGTAATCCATGTAAAAACGCGGATTGTCCGGAAGCAACCGGTACGAAGCGATGTTGTCGACGCCTCGAAAACAGAGCGTCGGCCCGAGATGATTTCCTTCCGCCGTGTGGTTGTAGACGACATCTAGAATGACTTCGATCCCGGCGGCGTGCAGACTGCGCACCATCTCCTTGAACTCCACCACCTGCTCGCCCATCTGCCCGCTGGCCGCATATTCACCGTGCGGCGCGAAGAAGCCGATCGTGTTGTAACCCCAGTAATTCGTCATCCCACGATCGCCCAAAACCTTGTCGTCAATGTGCGCATGCACCGGCAAAAGTTCGACCGCGGTGACCCCGAGACCTTTTAGATAATCGATCGCGGGCGCGCTCCCCAGGCCTGCGTATGTGCCCCGCAGTTTTTCCGGGACCTTGGAAAAGAGCTTCGTGAATCCTTTGACGTGCATCTCGTAAATCACCGAATGATGCATGGCGATTCCCGGGCGCCGGTCATTACCCCAATCGAACGCCGTATCGATCACGACCGATTTCGGCATGCCCCAAGCGTCATCACGAAAGTCGCGCGCCATGTCCTCCAGCTTGTCGCCCACCACATATCCAAACATTTCGTCGGCCCAGTTGACCGTCCCGGCGATGGCCTTGGCGTAGGGATCGAGCAAAAGTTTCGAACTATTAAAACGAAGCCCGCGTTCCGGATCATAAGGACCGGAAACGCGAAATCCATAAAGCTGACCCGGTCGCACGTCCGGCAGAAACACGTGCCAGACCTGTTCTGTTTGCTCGGTCATCGGAATGCGAATGTTCTCTTTGACCGAGTCGAGGTGATCGAAAAGGCAGAGATCGACCGACGTGGCGTGTTCCGAAAAGAGCGCGAAGTTGACGCCGTTGCCCATCCACGTTGCTCCGAGCGGATATGGATGGCCCAGCCAAATCTTTATCGGATTCATAAAAGCGAGTCGTTCCTATCCACCAGACCGGCGGCCTGCGCAACGAACGAAAACTTGAAAGAGTCGAACGCGCGAACGCGTAAATAATCATTATGGTTGTCGCAAGTGGGTCGATCGGTACCCGGCGCCGGAAACGTCACCGTTGGTGGTGCATTGTCATTGTCGTGACCTGCATTCTCGCGGCCGCTCTCCTCGGAACGCTCCTTTGCACCGATCATCGCGGCAATCGTCTTCCGATCGGCGCGAGAATCGACCGTATCGTGGTCGAAAAATCCCTCAGAAAATTATCGATTTTTCGCGATGGAGAGGTGCTAAAGAATTATCAGATCGCCCTCGGTCAAAATCCAATCGGTCCGAAGGCGGAGGAAGGCGACATGAAGACGCCGGAAGGAACTTACCGGATCGACACGCGCAACCCGAACAGCGCCTATCATCTTGCGCTCCATATCTCCTATCCATCCGATGAAGACAATGCTCGAGCTGCGGTCCGGGGCGTTTCGGCCGGGTCAGATATCATGATTCACGGCCTGCCGAATGGAGAAAGATCGCTCGGCGCGCTTCATCGTCAGATTGATTGGATCGCGGGCTGCATCGCGCTCACCAATGATGAGATCGAAGAGCTTTGGCGCGTCACACCCAGCGGCACCGTCATCGAAATCAAGCGATGACCTCCTGGCACGATCTATCTGTAAGCGTCGCAATCCGGGCGATGCGACTACAACTCTTCAGGTAGCGGCCGTTCACCGAACGGCCACGCTCCATGCGCGAGAATGCCGCGGGCAATGGCGATTGAGGTCAATCGCCGCTACCTTTCGTCTTGTCCGTATTCAGCACACCACTGACATTCAAGCCATGAAAAGATTTTTATGCGGACTGTCATTCGAACCACCGAAGTTACGTAAGGCGCAGACGACAGCGATCAGCGTTCGTTAGTCCCATTCCGGTGCACCTGCCTCAACCATGGATGCTCGGCGTTTTCTACGCCGTTTCCGAAATGGCGCTCGCGATTGGTCGGCGATCCGGTGCGAGCGACGCCTCACGCGATCGCTATTCTCTCCGGATTATTTGGATGGTCATTTGTGTAGCGGTTGTGGGTGGCATCTTGACCGTCTCGTTCTTTCCAGCCGGTACCCTCCCTTACCGGCACCAGTTTTACCTCCTTGGCCTGCTCTTATTTGTTGCTGGCGTCGTCCTGCGTTGGTACTCGATCATTCATCTCGGCCGGTTTTTCACGGTCGATGTGGCCATTGCCGAGAAGCACACCCTCATTGATTCCGGCCCCTATCGTCTGATACGTCATCCCTCTTACACGGGCGCGCTCTTCGCATTCTTTGGCCTCGGCCTTTGTCTGGGCAATTGGTTGTCCCTGTTGTTTGTCACTCTGCCGATCCTGGCTGCGTTTCTCTGGCGAATTCACGTCGAAGAGGATGCGTTAACTGATGCGTTGGGCGAAGTTTACGTTGCTTACGCACGCCGAACGAAGCGGCTTATCCCATTTGCTTATTGATCAACCCGCCAACTCGGGTAACGCAAGATGCTCTTTCGTTTCGGTGAATAATCCGCCCACGGGGGAGTCCATTGCTATCGTTACAAACATCGCGGATCCCCATCACCTCCTGAGCTTTTTGCTTCGATGAAACACCAGGCACCTCCGCGGAACATCGGCTTTGTTACGGCCTCTGCGATTGTCGTCGCCAATATCATTGGCACCGGCGTTTTCACGAGTCTGGGCTTCCAATTGCCGCAAATTCATTCCGGATTCGTTCTTCTTCTCCTCTGGGTCGTCGGCGGTCTGGTCGCACTTTGCGGCGCCCTCTGTTACAGCGAGTTGAGCGCAGCCCTACCGCGCTCGGGTGGAGAATATCATTTTCTCTCCCGCATTTATCACCCGGCTCTCGGCTTCATGGCGGGATTCGTTTCCGCAACGGTGGGTTTTGCCGCTCCTATCGCGCTGGCGGCAATGGCTTTTGCCAAATATTTTCAAGGCGTTTTTGGATTCGGTTCGCCGCTCCTTCTTTCTTTCGCGGTCGTCTGGGCTGTCGCACTCGTTCATCTAGTCGGCTTGAGAACCGGGAGCACATTTCAAAATCTCTCGACTTTGATAAAATTGGTTTTGATCGCCGCATTGATTGGCGCGGGCTTATTGATCCAAACGAAGCAACCGATCAGCTTTCTTCCTCAAGCACAAGATACACTCTCGATTTTCGGCCCAGCGTTCGCCGTGGCCCTCGTTTACGTGATGTATTCCTATTCCGGCTGGAATGCGGCTGTTTACATCACGGAAGAAATCAAACAACCCGGCAAAAATGTCCCGCGTGCGCTCCTTTTCGGCACCGGCGCAGTCATCGTCGTTTACACC
>JBEEGU010000032.1:0-4519 GCA_041167025.1 Verrucomicrobiota bacterium | reverse complement strand
ACAGCTTGGAAGCTGGTCATGCACAGCGTCGTGCATTTCATCGCTCGTCAGAATGGAGATGAAGTCCGCGTTCGGCGGTGGCGCGAGATTTACCCGCCCCGAAATGAGCGTGACGTTGTGGCCTGCTTCGAGGGCCGCTTCAGCTATCGCATAGCCCATCCTGCCGGACGAACGATTGCTGAGGTAACGAACGGGGTCGATCGGTTCCTCGGTCGGGCCGGCCGTAACGACGAATCTCACGCAATCAAGTTTTCCTGGCGCGCTAGCAAAAATTCCGCGCGAAAAGCGATATCATCCACTTTCCAGAGCCGGCCGATCCCCTCGTAGCCGCAAGCCAGCATGCCGTCTTCGGGACCGATGAACTCGACTCCGCGGGATTTGAGTTTATCGACGTTCTCTTGCGTGGCGGGATGTTCCCACATCTTGCCGTTCATGGCCGGTGCGATCAAAAGCGGAGCGCGCGTGGCCAAAGCAATGGCGGCGAGCGGATGACTGGCCAGCCCGTGAGCGAGTTCGGCAATCACGTTGGCAGTCGCGGGAGCAACCAGAAGAAGATTGGCGCGATCGGCCAGGGCGATGTGTCCCGGGCGCCAATTTTCCTTTTCATCGTAGAAGCTCGTCGTCACCGGATTTTTAGAAAGTGTCTGCAAAGTCAGCGGAGTAATGAATTCGGCCGCGTCTTTGGTCATCACGACAAAAACCTCGTGACCTTGTTTAACCAGCAGGCTCGTTAACTCGGCTGATTTGTAGGCCGCGATAGAGCCGGTCACGCCGAGCACGATGCACTTCCCGCCGGCCGACAGGGGCACGACCTTTCGCGGATTGATCTTTTCCGGGCCGCGTTTCGAATTTCTCTGCATCAGTGACGTTATTTTAGCATGAGCCTGCGACTTAAATAGCGCTCCGCTCCGGTGATATGGCGGAACTTGAGCAAGTCCTCTTCCACAGACTGGCTGATGATCGTGTAACGATAATCGCGCCAAAGTTCCATCTCGCGGGCGGCATTGACCAGGCGGAGCTCAATTTGTTCCCCGGTTTCAGTTCCCCGTTTTGTCAGGCGCCGCCGCAATTCCTCCAGATTCGGAGGCATGATAAATACGTCGGCCAGTGATTGTCGGATAAAACTGTCGTCACAATTGCGAATGGCGGCGGCCCCTTGCGTATCGATATCAATCAGAACATCGACCCCGCGCTTCAGATTTTCGAGCAACGGCTTTCGCAGAGTGCCGTAGTAATGATTATGGACCTTGGCGTGTTCAAGGAACTCGCCGCCCGCAACTCTTGTCAAAAATTCCGGCTCGCTCAGGAACTGGTAATCTTCACCGGCAATTTCGCCGGCCCGGGCAGGCCGCGTGGTGCAGGAAACCGAATAGACAAAGTCGGGCGTTTGCCGCAACGCGTCACATAGAGTGGTCTTGCCGGCGCCGGATGGCGCGGAAATGACGAAAAGGATTCCGTGACGGCTGAACTGTTTATTCAAGATTTTGAATTTGTTCGCGGATCTTCTCGAGCTCGGCCTTGCAGGCCACGACACGCTGTGAGATCGCGGCGTCGTTCGCTTTCGCTCCGAGCGTGTTCAGTTCCCGAAAGATTTCCTGAGTAATAAATTCAAGTGTCCGGCCGACCGGCTCGTTTTTGCGCAGATGATGAGCAAACTGCGCGAGGTGACTTTCTAATCGGGTCAATTCTTCGGAGATATCTGCCCGATCGGCGAAAAATGAGATCTCCTTAAGCAGCCGCTCGTCATCGATCGCGATTGGCAGCCCCGCCTTTTGCAGACGGTCGACCAGCGCGGTGCGGTATTTTTTTACCACATCGGGGTGAAGAGCGCGGATTTCCTTGAGGTTTTTCCGCATCGCCTTCAGTCGATGAATCAGATCTTTGGCGAGGTGTTTGCCTTCCCGCTCCCGCATTTTGATGAGATCAGCGAGGGCGGCACGAAGAGCGCGATCAACCGAGGGCCATGCTTCTTCCGGCGCGATCGTTTCCTCCGGCTGCCGCATCACTCCCGGCGCCTGCAGAATCGTGCCAATGGTTATTTCCCCGGGCGCACTCAGTTCTTTCTGCAGGGCGCGCATCGCTTCGTGATAAGAACGGGCCAATTCGGTATCGAGCGCGAGCTTCCGCGAGCCATTTGGCCCGTTGTGTAGTACGACCACAACGTTGGTCCGACCGCGTGAAATGCTTTCGTTGATCGTCTGCCGAATACGCGGTTCGAGCTCGCCGAGATCGCGCGGCAGGTTGATGACAATGTCGCTTTGCTTTCGGTTCACCGAATTCAATTCGACGCTGAATTTTGCGCCTTGGTAATCGGACTCCGCCCGGCCATATCCGGTCATGCTTCTCACAGCCGTTCAGCTTCACGAAAGAGCGCCCAAATACAAATAGAAAGAGCCGTCGAACTCTTTAATGTCTTGTTCGTTTATGAAATCGCGGCCGCGCATCCATCCGCCGGAAGCGCGCCGGCGGTTCGGCGCCTGGCGGGCCGCCGCACAAATCGCGGCGATCGTTCTTGCTGTCGTTATCGTCTACTTGCCCGCGTTGCACGGCGATTTTGTCTGGGACGATGAACTGCTCGTTACAAAAAATCCGTTGTTGCGGAGCTTTTCCGGGCTGCTCGAAATTTGGTCCGGCGGCAGAATCGCGGACTATTTTCCGATCACGAACACGGTATTTTGGATCGAATGGCATCTTTTCGGACAAGCCGCGACCGGATATCACGTCGTCAATATTCTTCTGCACTCGGCCAACGCGTTGCTTTTGTGGCTGGCCTTGCACCGCTTGAAGATTCCCGGTGCCTGGTTGGCGGGTCTGATCTTCGCAATTCATCCCGTTCACGCGGAATCAGTGGCGTGGATTTCCGAACTCAAAAATGTTCTCTCCATGTTCTTTGCCTTGATCTCAACCCTTTGCTTTCTAGAGGTCCGGGAGAAGCGATGGCGCGAGAAGTCGATTGCGTACGTCGGGTCGATTGTTTTCTTTATTCTGGCGCTTCTTTCGAAAACACAGGTCGTGTTTCTGCCGGTCGCGTTCCTCCTTCTTACTATTTGGCAGCGGCGGCGGTCCCAGCCCAACGCGCAAACAACGGGGTTCCGGCGCGATCTCATTCGAACCATTCCATTCTTTTTCATTTCGATTCTGCTGGGCCTAGTGACAGTCTGGTTCCAAAACCGGGGCATCGGCGACGAGCAGATGGTTTTCGGATCTTTTCTGCGACGGCTGGCCAACGCCGGGATTGCGGCGTGGTGGTACGCGGCGAGGGTGTTCGCGCCGGTTCGGCTTATGCCGATCTATGCGAAATGGCGATTCGATTCTCCTTCCTGGTTTGAGTGGCTGCCTTTGCTTGGTTTAGTTGGTGGACTGGCCGTTCTGTGGACCAGCCCGCGGCGCGCAATGCACAGTCTGTTTTTTGCCCTCGCCTATTTTGTGATCGCTCTCCTGCCAGTGCTGGGGTTTTTCCAAATGTCCTACGTTCGAAGCGGAACGCTGGTGGCGGACCATTATCAATATTTCGCCGATGTTTCTTTGATCGCGCTCGTTAGCGCGAGTTTGGCGCTGCTCTGGGCACGTTGGAGCCGGGGGAGGGTCGTTATGGGGGCGTTTATTGTCCTCATCGTCAGCGCGCTGGGAACTTACACCTGGAGCCGCGCGGAAACGTATTACGACGAAGAAACGTTGTGGCGCGATAATCTGAGCAAGAACCCGGATGCATGGCAGGCCTACAATCGCTTGGGACAGCGCTATTTTGATCAGGGGAGGCATGTCGAAGCGGCCGAGAACTTTCGCCGAGCCGTCGAGTTGAAGCCGGAACTGGCTGATAATCATAATCAGCTCGGCCTGGCGTATTGCCGATTGGAACGCTTCGATGAAGGAATAGCGCAATACCGGGAAGCACTGCGTTTAAAAGAAAGATCTTTCACCCCCGCCCAAAGCGCCAGCATGGCGACCGTCCGAACCAACCTGGCGAATGCGTTAACCGTTACCGGAAATAGAATAAGCGAGTCCGCGCCAACGTTGCCGGGCCAGGCTATGCAACGCTATGCCGAGGCCATCCGGGAATATGAAAAGGCCCTCGAGCTGCAACCGGGCCATCCAGCAATCCATCGCAATCTTGGAATACTCCTGGCCAGGTTGGGAAAATATCCGGAAGCGATTAGACAGTTGCGCGCCGCCTTGGAGATCGCGCCCACCGATAGTCTGGCCCGGGAAACTCTTGATGCGATCGAAAGTCAGGTCCGGGAGTGATTACAACAAGTGTTTCGCCGCTTGATCCACGTCTTTGTCTCCCCGGCCCGAGAGATTGATCACAACGATCCGGTCGGACGACAGTTTTGGTCCTTCTTTCAAGACATACGCAATCACATGAGCGGTTTCGAGAGCCGGAATGATCCCTTCGGTTTCGGAAATGACGCGAAATGCGCTCAGCGCTTCCTCATCGGTCGCGTAGGTGTATTCGACTCGACCCAAGTCACGCAGATAACTGTGCTCCGGTCCGACTGCTGCGTAATCCAACCCGGCG
>JBEEGU010000031.1:0-4768 GCA_041167025.1 Verrucomicrobiota bacterium | reverse complement strand
GAGCGTGCTGTAACCTGCCTCCCCGAAAAGTTCAGGCGAGCCGGTTTCCTTCAAAATTTCCTCGTCGGCATTAATGGGAATCTTCCGCCAGGCTTCGCGCTCCCAGTCTTGCAACGGCGCAACATCGTCATAAAACCCCGGGATCGTAACGCGCCCCTCACCATCATGCAGACTGGCCAACAGCCGCGCCATGGCCGCAGCCGGGTTGGCCACGGCGCCGCCGTAAATTCCCGAATGCAAATCGATCTTCGGTCCCGTCACTTTTAGTTCCAGGGCCGCTACACCGCGCAAACCGTAGCTCAATGTAGGCGTTCCCCGCGCGATCATTCCCGTGTCCGAAACCATGACGACATCACATTTCAATGCCGCGCGATTCTTGTTTAAAAAAGGGCTGAGATTGCCACTCCCGATCTCTTCCTCGCCTTCGATGACGAAATGCAGGTTCACCGGTAATTCACTTTGCCTTTCGATACTCTCCTGCACGCCAAGGATGTGGGCGAGAATCTGGCCTTTGTTGTCCGTCGCCCCGCGAGCGAATACGTAACCGTCTTTCAAGACGGGCTCGAATGGAGGCGAATCCCAGAGATCAAGCGGATCAGGGGGTTGAACGTCGTAATGGCCGTAGATGAGAACCGTGCGGCGCCCTTCCCGATGTTTGTTGCGAGCCCAAACCACCGGATGCCCCGGCGTGGACACGACGTCCACTTCCAGCCCCACCGCTGTCAGTTTTTTGGCAAGCCATTGCGCGCAGTCGTTTACTTTTCCTGAATAGCTCGCGTCCGTTGAGACACTCGGAAACCGCAGAAATGTAAAGTAATCGTCGAGATGACTTGGGCGCATGGCTCGGAATTTAAACCACACTTTGGCGTTTTGCCTATCAGTTAGTCGTGAAGGCAGACTTGTCGCGGCTAAAAAATCCTGTCGCCCGCAAGAGTAGAATTGAGATTTCGGCAAACGCCGGGCAATCTGCGCGGATGGATACGTCTTCAAATCCAAAAAAGGACGAAGGATTAATTCGCGCCCTTGGCGTTCCTGGCGTCACCGCCAATATTGTGAATGCGACCGTTGGCGCAGGCATTTTCGCGTGGCCGGCTACGATCGCAATGCAAATCGGTGCCGCTTCACCGCTCGCCTACGTCATTTGCGGCGCAGCCATGTGTTTGTTCGTCACCTGCTTCGCCATGGCCGGCAGCCGAGTCTCACTGACCGGCGGACTTTACGCGTATGTTGAAGTCGCGTTCGGCCGTTACGTCGGATTCCTGGCCGGTGTCCTCTATTTCCTGACCGCGATTCTTGCCATCTCAGGCATTGTCGATCTCATCGCGACCTCAGTCGGAGCGTTGATTCCGACTCTTGCCGGTCCAGTCGGCCGAATTTCGATCATCCTTTTCGTTTTCGTTCTCCTCGTGACCATCAACATCCGTGGTGTCCAAATCGGGGCACGTGCTGTCGAATCGGTCACGATCATCAAACTTGTGCCGCTGCTCGTTTTCATCGTCGCTGGATTGTTCTTCCTCCGGCCGGATGCACTGGCGTGGCCAGGCTGGCCGCGAGGCGACATGCTTGGACGAAGCGTATTGCAACTGCTCTTCGCGTTTGTGGGTGTCGAGATTGCGCTCGTCCCCAGCGGCGAAATCAAGAATCCGTCCCGAACTGTGCCCCGCGCGATTTTCCTGGCACTGGGAATCACAACCTTGCTTTACATCTTGATTCAACTGGTCGCGCTCGGCGTTCTCGGAAACGAATTAGGAAAATATGGAGATACGGCCCTGGCTGAGGCCGCCTCTCGGTTTCTCGGAAATGGCGGGCGTCTCCTCATGCTCGCGGGCCTGGCCATCTCCGCTTTCGGGTGGACAACGAGCGATATTCTCAGTTCGCCCCGCATTATTTATGCATTCGGTCGGGACCGCTTCCTCCCGGATTGGTTCGCTCGGGTGCACCCCCGCTTCCACACGCCGCATGTGGCGATCGTCACCTACGCGCTGATTGCCCTTGCCCTTTCTTTCAGTTCAACCTTCCAAAAACTCGCCGTCCTATCAAACACGGCTGTGCTTTTGCTTTATATCCTTTGTGCTCTGGCCGCGCTCGAATTGAATCGGCGTGATGTTCGCGGGGACGGGAAACCATTTACCTTTCCAGGCGTGTTTTTAGTTCCGATTGCGGCCGTCGTTGTCATCATTTGGATCCTGGCACATGCCACAAAGGATGAACTGATGATCACGGCCGCATGTATGGCGGTGGCGTCCATCCTTTTTCTGATCCGCCAGTCCCTTATCAAAAGCTGGGACCAACGTTAAGTCTCTGGCGGGTGGCTCCTGGTACAAGACCGCGGCCTGAAGCCGTCAAAGCCCAACATCCTGTGGTCGGGCCGCCGCCGCAGCCCACAAATTGTAGGAATTGCGCTTGTCAGCCCTTCGCCGAAGTTATATTTAATACAACCAATTTCCCGGTCGCCCGGGCCTGGTCCGCATGCATCTACAATCTCTCGAGCTGTTCGGCTTCAAATCCTTCGCCGATAAAACCGTTTTTCATTTTCACGAAGGCGTGACTGCCATTGTCGGACCCAATGGTTGCGGCAAATCCAATCTCCTCGACGCCGTCCGCTGGGTTTTGGGCGAGCAATCCGCGAAATCGCTCCGCGGCGGCGAAATGGCCGACGTGATCTTCAACGGCACCGATACACGCAAGCCGTTAGGCTTCGCCGAGGTCTCCTTGACCCTAACCGATTGCGCCGCCGAACTGGGCGTCGATTGGCATGACGTCCGGGTCACGCGCCGGGTCTACCGTGACGGCAATTCGGAATACTTCCTGAACAAGACGGTGTGCCGATTGCGCGATATCCAAAGTCTCTTTGCCGATACCGGTGTTGCCCGCAGCGCCTATTCCATGATGGAACAAGGCAAGATCGATTTGATCCTGAGTTCGAGACCGGAAGATCGCCGTGCCGTTTTTGAGGAAGCCGCCGGCATCACCAAGTATAAAGCGCAAAAACGTGAAGCACTGCGCAAATTGGAAGCCACGGAAGCGAACCTTTTGCGCATCGGTGACATTATCAAGGAAGTTAAACGTCAAATTGGATCGCTCCAGCGCCAGGCCGGAAAAGCGAGACGCTATCAGACGCTGCTCGCCGACCTGAAAGTTCTCGATACCCATTATTCGCGAAGAAAGCTGGAGGCACTCGAAAAAGAGTTGAGGGGGTGCCGTCGCGAAATCGAACGCATCAGCGAGACCGAGCGTCTCGATCGCGCCCGGATCGAGCAGGGCGAGAATGATCTGTCCACAAAGCGGCGCGTCCTCGAGAAAGCCGACTCCGAGATCGCCGACGCCCGCGCGGAGATCGAACACCTGCAAGGCGAAATTGGTGCCAATCGCAATCGCATCGAATTCAACCGGCAGCGGATGGAGGAAACGACTGAGTTAATTACACGAGCCAAGACTGAGATCGCCGCAGCTGAAGCGAAGCGCGAGCGGCAGCACACTGAGATGGAGCAGGTCAGCGCACTGGTCGAGAAAACGACCGTTCTTTTGCGGACAAAGCGGGCCGAGCTCGCCGGGTTGACCGAGATGGCGGCGAAGTTTCGTGCCGACCGCGCTGCCCGTGAAACTGAATTTCAAGAACTGGTGCTCGCGGCCTCGAAAAATGAAAACCGGATTTCTAGTTTGGAAAGCGATCTTTCCAATTTGAAAGCCCGGCGGGAGGCTACGAATGAGCATCTACATCAAGTAGAGGAAGAAATTTCAGAGGCGCGCACTGCTCGCGAAAACGCTGAAGCAGGCGTGACGGCCGCGCACGAAGGCGTGAAAACGGAGCTAGAGAATGCGCAGGCGCTGCTCGAAGCCGGGCGCACCGCTGAGGAAACGCTGCATGTTCACCGTGAATCGCTCGCCGAGACGGAGAAACAGCTCAACGAAATTGAGCGGGCGTTAACCGAAAAAGAATCGCGTTTAGAAGTGCTGAAACAGCTGAACGAGGAAGGCGAAGGCCTTGCCCATGGGTCACAGGCCGTTTTGAGAGGGTTGGATGATCCCGATAAAATCCGGGCGGCGTTAGCCGGGGCGCTGGTGACGCAATTGGACGTTGATCCGAAATTTGTCGCAGCAATTGAGGCAATTCTTGGGCGCAACCTGCACACGATTGTTTTGCAAAATTCGGAGATCGTTCCGCAAATCATTCGCTCCTTGACGGAAAAGAAGCTTGGCCACGCGGCATTGTTCATTCCGCAATGGACTCCAACGACTGGACCTTCTCCGAAAAAAAATCTACCGGAACACGCGTTAGCATGGGCGATCGACACCATTCAGTCGCCCCCTGCGCTCGCCCCGTTATTGCAACACTTGCTGCAGGACGTAGCCATCTTCGCGGATCTCGATCACGCCATCGGCTGCAAGACGATTTCGCCACAAATGGCGGTGGCGACGGTTGACGGAGAATTCATTTCGAATGCGGGAGTTGTCTTTGGAGGCAGTAGCAGTACGCAAAGCGAGTCGGTTCTCGCGCGCAAAGGGAGAATCTCCATTTTGGCCGGGGAACATGCTGCGCTCGAGAGCCAGCGCGCGGGCCTGCGCCAAAGACGGGACGAAGTCAGAGTCGCTGTCGAAAAAGCAAATCGGGATGTTGATGAAACGCGGACGAAACATCGCGAGGCGGATTTGGCCCACGCCGCTTCCGGGAACAAGATTGTCTTACTGCAACGCGAGACCGATGAAGCCGTCCGGAAAGTCGAGAACTTGCTTTCAGAAGCAGCGACGCTGCGGCAACAGGTTGTCG
>JBEEGU010000030.1:0-8691 GCA_041167025.1 Verrucomicrobiota bacterium | reverse complement strand
GATTCACGTTTGATATCATTTGTAGATCATATCTACATATTTGTCTAACCAATCTTCTGGTTCAACGAACAAAGATGTGTCAATTTGTAATTGATGCGGCCTTGTGGAGCCTTCTAACGAAGGTGCGTGGCGCTTCGGGGAACGATCCGGCGACGAACAAATGCGGGAAGGTTTGTTCACGTATTTGTCTGGGCCGCCATTGAAAGTCTAGCCCCACACCCATTAGTAACGGGGTGTCGCCGTTTGGTATTTACTTCATCATCGCGTTATGTTATGAGGAATGGCGATGTACGATTTAGACGCACTGCGCAAATTCGATTTGATTATCGACGCACGAAGCCCGCGCGAATTCGCCGAAGATCATCTGCCCGGAGCGATCAACCTCCCTGTGGTTTTCGACGAGGAATATGCGGAGGTCGGCACGGTCCACCGCACTGATCCGATGAGGGCCTATCAAATCGGCGTTGCATATTCGCTTAGAAACATCGCGCGCCATCTTGAGCTGCCGTTTTTCCGGAACAGTCGACGGGCCTCCATTCTTGTTTATTGCTTCCGAGGCGGAAAGCGAAGCAAGCTTTGGACGGACGCTCTAGAGACTATTGGCTACAAGGTCCAAAGGTTACCAACTGGTTGGAAAGGCTATCGAAACTGGGTACGTGAAACGCTCGAAGAAATGCCAACGCAGTTGCAACTCAATGTGCTCTCGGGGCCAACCGGATGTGGCAAAACACGCCTGTTACTGGCGTTACGTGAGGCGGGTGCACAGGTTCTCGATCTGGAAGCGCTTGCCTCACACCGCGGCTCGATCATTGGAGCGATCCCTGGACGGGCACAGCCGAGTCAGAAATTGTTCGATACCCTGTTGCTCGCCGAGATGAGCCGTCTCGATCTGTCAAAGCCGGTGTGGATTGAAAGTGAGAGCAAGCGAATCGGCCGGGTGCAGTTGCCAACCGCGCTTTTTGACCGCATGCACGGCGGCCGCCTCTACGCGGTCGATACGCCGATGACGGAAAGAATCGCCATGTGGCACCGCGAGTATCCGCACTTTGAGAGAGACCCTGTGGGCTTGGTCGCACAACTGGGCTATTTGAAATCACTCGTTGGCGGTTCTACGTTGCAAGAATGGTCGTCGCTTGCCGAACGCGGTGAGATCGACGCGCTTTTCGAAAGCATTATGGTCGACTACTACGACCCCGCCTACGCTCGCTCGACAAAGAAAAGCTACTCACGGCAAACTGAGCCTGCTACTGAGATCCGACTGGAATCTCTGGATTCAGACTATCTCGCAACCATCGCTGCCCATCTGATCGCCGAAAGCAGTATCTTGCCGTCGCTGCCGCGCGAGTAAAACCCTGACCCGGCGGTCCATCACCGAAAACCATAACGGCGGCACCAACGTTAGCCAAAGCATTTGAAAATAACCCCCGGGCAGCGTGGCATGCTGCCCGGCCAGACGCTGATATGGCAAGTGCCCGTCTTGATGGTGAGAACCGTGAAATCCGTTGTTCACCAGCAAACAGTTTGACAGCCAGAAGTCGACGTCCCACGAGGTGGCAGCACCAGGCCGCGGGTCTTGATCGAATCCGTAGTGCTGCATATAGCCGACGGCCTCGACAATAAACACGCTGACAGCTGCGTATCCAAGGTAGAAAAGTGCGACACGCCATAGGTGCAACGTCAACGCAGCGCCCAACAACAATCCGGCGACGAACGTGACTTGGAAGACTGTACGCGGAACCCCGCCGTGCTGAAAAAAGCTTTGAGTGAGTGACGATTTCAATGCCGACGTATACGAGCGTCCCACGTGTCGCCAGACGGACGTACCTACCGATGCTGTTGAGCCAAACTCCGGGTTTCCGAGGTGTTCATGGTGCAACTGGTGCGCCACCCGGTAGTGTGGATAACCGGCGACAATGAATGCAAGGTCACTGAACAGCTGCCATATTTTGCCAGGTCGGTGCGTCAGTTCATGCAAATGCGCCATCGCGGTGGCGCTCAATACGCCGCATCCGACGATTAGCCCGATCAACTGCAGTGCCGGCGCATGTGCAGCGCGGTACGCGCCGATCGCCACCGCACAGGCCCATGTAAGCGCAAACCAGCAGGGAACCTGTCGTTCGGCCGATTTCTCTAGCGCCTGCCACGAGACAGGGGCGCCCCGCCCTATCATCGCGTCCAGCGCAGGAACGACGAACAGCACGATCACTACAAATGTCCAAGGGTGACCGTCAATCGACGACAGGCAGGCTCCGATCGGTAACGCTACCGACAACCAGAACGCTTGAGCGCTGCTACACCAGGAGGTCATGTACTTCTGCGAATTTAACGGCTTCCGAAATGTGCGTAACGCCGAGCTTGTCCTTAAGCTTTTTATAATTTCCGTAAATCGTTTGAACGGAGACATCCATTTCCCGGGCAATATCTTCGGCGGTGAAACCGTTTTTTAGGTAGCTCACTACCTGGAGGTCCTTGTCAGTAATGTCATGCGCTGCCAGCAGCTCGCGCTTGGCCTCCCTAGCGAACCAGTCGAGCAACTCCATCGCAAGCGATCTAAAATACAGGCGTTGCGCAGTGAGCTTGCTTTCTCCCTCCGCTTGACTATCGTTGGACCCGATGTAGAGTACACCGATACGTTCCGTATCGCTGGTGTGAACTGGCACGACGAACCCGCTTCTGAAGCCGTTTTCACTCGCGGCGGCAAGCATCTCGCGTTGACCTTGCGTCGTTGCGACAATCTGTGATCCGGTCACCGGCGCGGTGTTGCTGCGCGCATAGTCCAGAAACGGATCTGTCATGTACCACTTATTGGCGTTGTACATCTGGCACCATTCAGGCCGGCAGCCAATGAGAAAACGATGCGTGGCACGACTCGCCGATGTATCGCCCGGATGAAGCGTAACGAATACGTACGATTCTGCGCCGAGCGTCGTGATAATGGATTTAACACAAGACGCGAGTTCCGAATCGTCCTCGGCAGCCATTAATTTCTCGAACAGGCCGCTTACTTCTGGATGAGTTTGTCGCCTAGTCATTTTTGCCTCCGCACGGTCGCTTGTCTTATTCGACCGTGCCATCCTCCAAGAGTTGGCGCCGAACCTCGTAATACAGGGGCGCGAGTTCTTCAGAATAGGGATCTGCCGTCGCGAATCGGTGCAGATCGTCCATAGCGGTTATCGGAAGGACCTGAACAAACATCGATTGATCCCTCTCGACCAAGCGACGCTGAAGCGAGAATCCGTGAGTCGTTTTGAAGAGACTGAGTATGACACTTTCCCCGCCGATGCTGAGCCCACGCTCAAAGATAAGATTCTTCGTCATCGTTGGCACCACGTGGCCGATTGCTGTGACCACAGGCGGAGCAGGTAATCGTCTCCGGATCAATTCCTGAGACATTGGTGACAAAATCATCGGACCCGCAAGCCTCGCATTCCACGATCAAACCATCAAACTGTGCGCGGCAGAATTGGCAAGTGAGCCGGTGGACTTCGCCCTCCGCGAGCACCTCCCACCCATCCTCCATGGGGATGCCGCATCCAGGGCAAACAAAGCCCAACTCTGAACTGACGTTTGTCATTTATTTGAAAGAAAAGTGAAACTCTACGACTACTTTGGTTTGAGTCGTTAGCTTAGCATCGCACTCCTAGCTTTGCTCAATGACTATAGCTCGTGCAGTTTTAGGCCAGGGCATACTGGTCTAAAAAAGCCAAACGCGAAGCGCGTCGACGACGCTGCCGAGGAAACAGCTCGTTTCACGTTCCTCCCGCGGTTTAGCGAATCCGGGGCAATCCATCCATGAACTGGGTTGTTGCGTAATGTTGCACTAGTTTTTAGAAACCGCGGACGACATCCGCTTCCATTTCCCGGATGCCCTTCTCCCCATGCAAATTGGATTTTCCCGTCGCGTTAAATCGGCGATTGCAATAGTCGCTCACCTCATCAATTTTTTCAGGGCTGTCCGAGTCGGGATAGAGGACAGATCGGGGCGACGCGGCATCGTAGAACAGGTTGTATTTCCATTTGGGTACGAACGAGACGGGCTTCGACTCGGTGATTAAAAACGAGCCGATGAGTTGTAGCCGATTCTTCTTCCCCTTCGGGGTTACAAACGTCCAAACCTTGCGAGGGAGGCGTTCCTTCAGTTGTTCAAGCACGGCTCCATCGGACCCGAGCGTACCGATGCGTCCTTCCTTCATATCGAGCGCGAAGTCCCTCCAGTGATAGAAAATATCCACGTCTCTCCCGCTGTTAATCAACGCGACACAAGGTCTCCGACCGAGAAATCCGAGGGAGAGATGTTGAAACCCATTCTAAGGTCCGCGACGGCACTCGTTTCGCATACCTGACTTGAAAGAAAACGGACGCTCTCGCTCGCCCTCACCTATTGCCGTCGTCGATGACGACGGCCAAGGCTAAGCGAGCATCTTCGAGCTCCTGGACGGCGGCGGTTAGACGTGCAAGCTCCAGCGCGGAAGCCTGTCGCTCCCCCACAGCGTTGAAACGCGCCTCTATCGCAGCAGACGCGGCTTGCACTTCGCGAGCGGCCTCGGCCACTCTTGCTAGCGCCGCGGCCTCTCGAGGATTCGAATTCTTAGCTTTCATGTTTGCAGTGTGGATTGCATTGCTGCGCGCCCTCCTCGTTCGCTACCGCTGAAAGTCGGCCGCCTCCAGGTGGATAGAAACGGCAGCGAATCGACGCGCCTTGCGTTCGGCGACAGCAACGATTCGCTGGCGTCCGTCGTTGAAAATCTTGAGCGCGCGTGCATCGTCCGCACCAGGCTGAAGCCAAAAGTAGTGTTGCAGCGATTCGCGTGAAACCGTGCATTTCACGACGCGACCCGCAGCGATGAGTTCGAAGGCGACCGCGAGTCCGCCGTCAACGACGGTAGCTTCGGTCAAATTGGTTGCGTTCATTGCCATCCTCATGCGAACCGATGATCCTCTAACGCGTGCCGACATACCTGAAGCATCCGCTGAGCGACCGTACTGACCAGGTTCAACTTCAAGTCTCGCCCGTGAATAGACCCTGAACGTCAGCTTGTTTTAACGCAATGCCCGCGCCGCGCAGATCGCGCCGTGCAATTTGCAACGCTCACTGCCCAAGACGAACTCGGCCGAGCCATGGCAGACTCAGCCGGTTGCGCGAAAGCCACGACCGGCAGGAGATCACCACGTGGTCCACTCGCCAGTCACTGGTCAGCGCGTAAGTCGCCGCCGCCGTGGTGACGAGATAGCACAGCAGGTCAGCACGCGCGTCGGGCAAAGGCTCATTTCACGAATTTGCATACATCCACTTTTACAATAAAACGCTGAAAGAGACTAGCCAAGATCTGGCATTTATTCAGCTGGGAGCGATCACTAATGCGCTGCGTCGCAGCGGCTTTTTTGTAGACTGCGCCGCTCAACAACATCCCACGACGATTCGTCAGATCAGAGGTCGCTGCAGACAGCGCGAAGCCTATGGTTCGGCACTACCGACACTGAAACAACCGCATGCAAGTTCACTTATTTGGGTGCCAGCTTGTCGAATCAAAAGTAGCAAATGACTGTTTCAATGACGCGACTCGCCGACTGAAGCGCTGATTGCACGCGCGGCGCTTCAAAAAGCGTTTAGCGTATCATTTCGAAAAGCGCGGAACCGCCAGAACGCGCATCGTGAAAGTGCTGCTGCGCCCCCCTCGAACAACGAAATCGACGTAGATAAATGACGCAGGCAATAGCCACGTTTTATCTCAGTCATGGACCCAAAAACCGACCGACCCTAGTCTTCTTGCCCGGCGCCCTCATTCCGCCAAACGCCATCGCGCCCGTCACAAGAATCGTTAAACTTCGGGCCGTCGGCGTGGGCTGGCTCGAGGGTGCCGGTCCGCACGACCTTCACTCGGTTGCAGCGCGCGTAGCCGTTCTACTAAGAGAGCTCGGACCAACCGTGTTGATAGGGCATTCTGTAGGTACACCGATCGCGGCGCTCGCCGCTGCAATCGATTTACGCTCGGCGAAAAGCAACGTGGTTGGTCTCGTGCTGAGCAATAGCGGAGCGAATACGAAGGGACATGGTAATGTCGAATCAATCATCGAGTGCGTCCTTAAGAAGTGGGGGCCGCCGCTGTGGAAAGCCATGACCGAACGCTCGCTTGGATGCGTCTGCCCCGCCGAGCTTGTGGACTCGTTTATGACATATCCACGCCGCATTACTGCTGAGGCGACCGCCGAGAGCTTGCGCAGTTTGCAACAGACTGACCTCATAAGCATGCTCAGCGAACTATCACCCCTCCCTACCGCGGTGGTCCATGGCATTCGTGACCCGGCTCGCACTTTGTCTCATGCAAAGAGCCTGAGCAACGCAATTGCGGGTTCGAGACTCGTGGTGCTCGAAACGGGCCATACGTCGTGCGTCTAAGCGCCCGACGAGTTCGCGGAGGTAATACGCGCCGTCGTTGAGCAAGGCCTGAAAGCCGGCACCGGCCGCGCAGATTAGCTGTTGGCCTATTGTTCTCAGAAAATGTGTGTGCGGGGCATTCCGGCTCGAGATCAAATGAGTGCCTGCTCTTCTGTCATGCGCTCGTCAAGCTTCGCAGACCGTCTAATCCGTCTCTATGCACAACACACGCGAGCGGCGGCTATACAAGCTTGCCTTCGAGCGTAAAGCCCAATCTAATCAACTGAACTTCAGAAACGTAAGGCGGTTGAACGATGCCATCCTGCCAAACATTGGAGGCAGGAATCTCGAGTTGAGCTGGACGCGACATTCGTTTGCAAGCCAATGCGGGCGCCCTGAGGATGACCTCGAACGTCGGCTCATTCTGATCGCTTAAGCGCGAAGGTCCTCTTCGCCTGAGTTCTCCTTCGGCGCGCAAAGAGGCTGTGCCGCCATCAACGCGTCCCTCTTGAAGCGCTTTGCCGCTCCACGCGCCGCATCGCGTTCGAGATAGAGGCTCCTTGTTTTTTAGGATTACTAATTAAATGCTGATGACTTACTTGTTAATCGCAAACGGTGCCGACTGATTTGTGGTTACGGTAATGGCAAATAAATAGATCGTCACGTTTGCGTTATCGATAGCGCGCTGGGCGTGAGCGAATGCGTCAGGTTACTGAGGTTGACCTTGGCCGCGGGGAGCCGGACCGTGCCCTCCTCCGTGTTTTTTCCTCCACGGGGCTCGTGATCGTCTCCCAGCGGCCTTAGATTTTTAGTTACGAGTAGCAAATAATCAAAGGGCATTTGGTCGCACGAAAATCAATGGCCCAAACCAGCAACGAGATCTGCATCGTTTAGATAGCGAAGTGCACGTCACGTCTCTTTCGGCCGACTTCCACCCCTATCATCAGGCCGCGACGGATACCGTGTCACCTGCATGTGCAGTGTGCTCGCGTAAGGGTGGTTGCTCACTCCTCGGGTGTCTCTGTTATCTCCTCTAGTGACCGTGTGACTAGCTATCAGTTTTGGGCATTAGGTTGAGCAGTCGCATCTTTTCGAACGCCGGCGCATGTGGCTCGAAGGAGCTGTTTCATGTCCTGGAGGCGGGCAGAAATAGCGGCTGTCGGCGCCAGTTTGATGTTGGACTTGGCTCCTTCCTTCGGATGGCTGTCTGCGCGAACGTTGGCGACGGACGGCACACACGTGGATTTTTCGGCGAACGCGGCGTCGTGTGACGGTGATGCGCGCAGCAGGCGACCGGCTCGAAGTGCTGCGGCAAAATCCGGCTTCCAGCCGGCCGCAGACACGCGAACGCGGGGCTCACGGTAATCGCGAATAGCGATCTCCCTGCCATCCGCAGAAATCTCAAAGCGCCGGTTGATGGTTTCGTCGAAAAAGACTTGTCCGGCGTGACGTGCTACGAGATCGTCAACGGCTTTAATCTCATTCAATCGCGCGCGTCGTTCGTGAATCTTCGCGTGATGGGAGCGAAGTTGGTGACCAAAATCGACCGGCGAGCGGAGCAAAGACCGGAGATAGCTGATGGGGCGTTTCGCCGCGCTCAGGTGTTCCCAGGTGACTTCAACCACGTCGGTCAGAAGCTTGCCGTGTTGCTTTGCTTCCCGCATGAGTTTGAAAACTAAAAATTTATGAAAACCCAAGCTCAGCAGACGTTGAAGGTCCAGCGGGAGCGTGCCTGGTTGTCTCTTTTGATTCTTAGGGAATAGATCCTTATATATACCCCCGTCTGCCACGGTGGCAGACGGGCGGATGAGCAAAGAGTCCTCGAGGGCGTCGACTTCTGAACTCTGTGGACTGGCGCCTGTGGATTTCGAGGTTTGTGCCATGACCGGTGGATTTTTTTCTTCAACGAACCCGAGCAATTCGGCTGCTTTTTCCGTGAGATGAATATATGCACGTCCGAATAGACCTGCATCACCATGGCGTTTCTGGGGTGCTCGCACGATGAGGCCGACTTCGGCGAGGTCATCAAGACTGCGGTAGAACGTGCGCATGGACTGCAGGGCGCGACCGGTGAGGAGTTCTCGGCGGGCGAAGATAGCTGCGTACGGCTTTTGAGCGTCGACGGTACGGGCGAGTGCCGCGAGGAGCGCGCGTGAGCGTGAGGGGATGGCTTCAATGTGATTAGCGCGGTGTGCCGCCCGGAAGACTATCCAGGGCAGGTTGGAGCGATCACACGCGAAGTCCTCGAGCGCTTCATTGTCGAGGTTTGGAGAGTCTATTTCGAGCGGGGAGGGGCGATCGTCACCCTCGCCAGC
>JBEEGU010000029.1:0-2591 GCA_041167025.1 Verrucomicrobiota bacterium | reverse complement strand
CTTCACTCCGGCAAGCAAAGCATCGGGATTGAGCTCGACATTTTGTTTCTTAAAATTCGTCCCGATGTTCAAACCAATGGAATAACTGGCCTTATCTTTGAGATCCTTCAGTTGAACGGAGTTGCCTTGCGCAAAAGCGCAAATCGGCAACGCCAGCAAAGCGGCGATGAGGGTGGTAAAGTATTTCATAACAGTGAATTTCCGGGTTGCGCTTTAAATTTGGACAGCGCAGGAAGTGGCATGCTAATTCATAAAGCGCACCCGTCAAGGTGGCAGAAAGCGTGGCTGAGATCCGCTCGATGGGGCGCCCTCATCTGGCTGGGATTTTTCGCGACTGATCTCTTCGGCGCCCCGCTGGCACGAACCGAGGCCACCCGAATTGGGAAGAAGATTTGGCAGAATGAATGCAATGGCACCATCTCCGGCCTCACCTCCTGGAATAGTGGAGAAAATTTCGCCTCGCTCGGGATCGGCCATTTCATCTGGTATCCAGAGGGGGAGCGCGGCCCTTTCGAAGAAAGCTTTCCGAAATTAGTCGCTTTCATCACCAGTCACGGGACAAATCTCCCGGATTGGTTGAGTCGTACCCCTGGATCGCATTGCCCATGGAAATCCCGGGCCGAATTCGCTCGCGCCCAGCAAACCGCGGAAATGAAACAACTGCGGCAGTTCCTTGCCGACACAATCGATCTGCAGAGTCAGTTCATGGTCGATCGGTTACAGCATTCATTGCCCAAAATGTTGGCCGAGGCTGACGCAAATGAGCGCCCAAAAGTGCAGGAAAATTTTCAAAGCCTCCTCGCGACTGCAGAAGGTTGTTACGCGCTTGTCGATTATGTGAATTTTAAAGGCGAAGGGATTCTGCATTCAGAGCGCTACCGCGATCAGGGTTGGGGATTGCTTCAGGTTCTGGAAGAGATGCGGCCGGGCCATTCTCTGCCGACTGCAGAATTCTCGCGTAGTGCTGCAATTGTTTTAACCCGGCGAGTGCATAACGCTCCGGCGGCACGGAATGAATCGCGCTGGCTTCCTGGTTGGCTTAATCGCGTAAACGGCTACAGTCGCGGCTGATACATGCGCTCAAAATCCTGCGGAACGATCCTGACATTTCTCTCAGTCGGTTTTTCTACCCTCGCCATCTCCGCCGGGCTACCGCAGACGCGCCCAACTCCACTTTCGCACGGGGCGCAACCGCAGGCTCGGTTTGCTCCATCTCCCCCGCCACCAATGCGGAAAGCTTCTGAGCTGATTCGGCGACAAGAACCTCTGAAGGTCAACCAGGCGTTGCTCAAACAAGTTTCGTCGGGCGGCGTGCATCTCGTCGTATCGATTCCAAAGCAACGCGCTTATTTGATGATGGCTCAGCAAATCGTGATCGATAGTCCGATCTCTTCCGGCAAACGCGGCCACACTTCGCCCACCGGCCATTTCACCATTCTGGAAAAGGATCCGAACCATCACTCCAGCATTTATGGCGATTACGTGGACCAATCCGGGCGCGTCGTCCGGCCGGGCGTTAGCGCGCGAATTGATGCCGCACCGAGTGGAACCCATTTTGCCGGTGCTACTATGAAATGGTTCATGCGCCTGACCGGTGACGGAGTCGGCATGCACATTGGCATTCTGCCCGGGTACCCGGCATCGCATGGCTGTATCCGTATGCCGAGCGAAGGAGCCAAAATGTTTTACGACATCGTCAAGGTAGGCACTCCAGTGGATGTGGGTGATTATTGACGTTTGCCGCTTCCGCATCAGCGCCGGGGTGTTAGATCTTCCAAGGCTGGCGCCCGACAAATTTTTGTAGAGGCGGTTGTGCCAACCGCCTGTGTATGAGTTCGGTGGTTGACACAACCACCGCTACAATACCGACCGGCAGTAGAATGTTGCCCGAAAGGAAAGTTTGGGACGACACGAGGTCGTCCCTCCGGGGGAGCGGGAGCTAGATTAATTTCTGCCGCAACATGTCGAATGCGGCCTGCGCACTTTGTTGTTTAAAAGTTTCGCGATCGTTCGGAAAAAACAGCCGGCGCACAACCGTTTCGCCACCAGTTGAGGCCAAAGCGATATAAACCGTTCCGACAGGTTTTTCCAAGGAACCTCCACCAGGTCCGGCCACACCTGTAGTCGAAAGCGCGAATGTTGTGCCCGCGCGTTTAAGGGCACCCTCCGCCATGGCTCGCGCAACCGGCTCACTGACCGCCCCATGCTTCGCGATCATTGCCGGATGGACGTCTAAAATGTCGGCCTTAGCGGTATTGGCATAGACGATATATCCGGCGACAAAAATTGCCGATGCCCCCGGGACATTCGTAATCCGGTGGGCCAATAATCCGCCCGTACATGATTCTGCAACGGCCAGGGTCTCTCTTCGCGCGGCCAACAATTTCACGATTACTTCTTCGAGTGTTTCATCACTAAACGAAAAAATGGACGAACCGAGAGCAGCTGTAATGATGGCATCTGCTTGCTCCACGGCAGCGCGCTCGCCAATGATTCGCAAATCAACGTCACCGGGCCGGGCGCAATATCCTAACTCGATCCCGGGGATAGCCAGCACCTTTTCGCCGATAGCTTGTTCGACGATCGATTCC
>JBEEGU010000028.1:0-5237 GCA_041167025.1 Verrucomicrobiota bacterium | reverse complement strand
AAATGCACGGTTGCTTCCGGATCACGGCCTGCCTGCACCAGCGCTGCTGCCAATCGCAGATGAGACGCCGCGTCCTCCGGAGGTACGGCGAGAGCCTTCTGGTAATGCTCGATCGCCTGCTCCGCTTGACCTTGCCGCGCAAGCAGCTCCGCGAGATTGGAATGAGCATCAGCGTAATCGGCGCGTAATTCTACAGCCTTGCGATAATGAAATATCGCGGCCTCGGGCCGACCCTTGCGCGCGAGCGCATTTCCAAGGCAATTATGGACGAGCGCCACGCTCACATGATAATGCGAGGCGGGATCGTTGGGTTGAATTTCGAGCGCCTTCTCATAATGCGAAATCGCTCCATCCCAATCGCCTCGTTCGAGTAAAATCGCGGCAATATTATAGTGCGCCACGTCGTTGCCCGAGGTTACCGCCGCCGCATGCTTCCAGAGGGACTCGGTATCGCACCAATACGAAGTCTGAATCCATCCGCGCCAGGCTAGCGACACCACAATGATGACCGCGGTACACGCCAAAATCCGCCGACCATTCTTAAATGGAAGCGCGAAATCGCCGACGGCCCACGTCAGACCGAAACAGAGACCGATTTGAGGCAAATACGTATATCGATCAGCCCGTCCCTGGAGTCCCACTTGGATCAGACCGATAACCGGAAGAAGGCAGATCAGATACCAACACCAGCCGACGATAAGATAAGGACGCGTTTTCCGCTGCAGAAAAGCCATGCAAGTAATCCCGGCAACGACCAAAAAAGCCAGAATCGCTTGCCAGCCCGGAAGATGATCGGCGGAATGCGGATAGAAGACCGCCAGCTTCGCCGGCCAAATCAATTGCCCAATATAAGCAAGACAGCTGACGAAAGCGTTGCCGATTCGCCACGTCAAGGGCAACTGCTCGCCGTAACCAATGGTTTGCTGTTGCGCCGCGAGAGTCGCGATTCCCGCGACAAGGGATAGAGCCAAAAGCGGCAGCTTTTCCCAAATTAGTTGGCGCGGGATGAAAAACAACTTCGGCGCGGATTCAATAGCTTCGTTAGGCCGAGTTGAGGATCGTTCCCGGAATCGCGCGAGAGGCCAGTAATCGAGAAGCAAAAGAAGTAGCGGCAACGTCACGAGCATTGGTTTCGCCATGAGCCCGAGCGCGAAACAAAGTGCGATCCAGAAATACCGCATCCGCGATGGCTGTAGCGTATACCGAAAATAAGCGCCGAGCGTAAGCATGAAAAAGACGGCGCTAAGAACATCTTTCCGTTCTGCTACCCACGCGACCGATTCGGCTCGCAATGGATGAATCGCGAACACTGCAGCAACGAAAGCGCTGTGCCAAAGCTTCCCCGTCATCGCTTGGAAGGCGGAGAAAAGGAGCAGCACTGCAACCAGGTGCAGGAGAATATTGGTGAAATGGTGGCCGGCCGGATTCAGTCCGAACAACTGACAGTCGAGCATGTGCGAGATAGTTGTTAGCGG
Organism: Verrucomicrobiota bacterium; assembly: GCA_041167025.1. GTDB lineage: Bacteria > Verrucomicrobiota > Verrucomicrobiia > Chthoniobacterales > UBA10450 > DATFCK01. The sequence goes on along the minus strand of JBEEGU010000028.1, from coordinate 3,762 downwards.
ATGCCAATTTCGCGCGTGAGCGTGGGTAAACGCGGCGCTAATGCCGTGGAGCGTGATGCCCGCGGCAATCTCGGGATTTTCATAGACGTAGTTTTGGTCGTCGTAATGGACGAATTGATGATTGATTGTTTGCCCAAAAACAATCCAGGTAACGGTCGCGAGGCAGAGATAGACAACGATGAGCCGTTGATATCGGACCGCATCGTCGCCGATATGATGCTTGATCGTCGCCATAGTCTTACCGACGGCGGCGACCTAACAAGTGAGACATGTCTTGGTGGCGAAACGCGACGCCGCGATTTTTCATTGTTCCCCGGGATATTTGAGAATGCGCAAGGCCCGCATGAGAAGATGAGTGACCGGTTCGTAAATTGGGAATTGGACGAACAAGATATAGTATTGACGCAATTCGAGGGCTGCGATGACAGCAATGGCAGCGGCTAGCAGCCAGGTTTTATGTTTTGTGAAGGAAGTCAGCGCGACGATCTGACTGAAGGCGAGAACGCGAAGCGGCATGTCCCACATGTTGGTGTAACGCAGGTTCATCCCGTATTTGATATTGCACATGATAAGGTAACTAGCGGCGACGAAAACGGTCAGATACACCTCGGGCTTTTTTGTCGAATTGAGACGAAAAATGCTCCCAACGGCCAGTAGTAGAATCAACGGACTGACCAAAAGCAGGTCGACCAGATAGCGATACCAAGGGCCGTCGCCCGTTAGGATCGCGTAGGTTACGTTGTAATTCTTGCTAACGGAAAGCCGATAGGTAGTGAGCAAAACATCCAGCCCACCGGCGAGAAAAACCAGAACGACCACGCCAAGGAGCGGTCCGACCACTGTGCAAATCAGCAGTTCGCGATTTACCGTGCCGAAATACAGCCACCGATTGGTCACGATGATGGCAACAATTGCGACAAAAACAAAAAATGCATTTTCCTTGGTTAAGACCATGAGGGATAAGCCAAGCGTGTAGGGGACAAGCCACTTGGCCCGGCCTGGCTTTTGTAAATTCTCCCAAAGCAGCCAGAGGCAAAGAAGCGCCCAGAACGTGAAAAACCCGTCCACCAGCGCATGCTGCGACATGTGCAGCTGGGTCGGAGCACAACTCATCAAACTCATCACGCCGAGTCCGCAGACGGTGCCTTTCAGACGCCAGGCGAATATTCCTGAGAGAATCAATACGAGAATACTGAATATGGATGCAACGCCACGAAGGGCGCCGAGAGCTTCCGTTCCAAAACAGAGATGCCACAAATAGGCCGTGAAAATGTAGAGGAATCGGACCGGCGGCAGAATGGAGCCGGACAGTTTCTGCTGAATGGAAATGTAATGGTCGACGATGTCCGGATATGACAGGACGCCGATACGACTGAGGTCGATGACATATCCGCGATAAAGACCTTCATCAACTCCCAAACCTTCCATTTTGGGCTTGGGATGGAGCTGCTCCAAGAATCGGAGCGGACTGTCCGAGCCGGAGAAGAGGCTGTGGGGCAAACGCAAAAAGATTCCGACGGCCAGGATGAGCACGACACATCCGAGCTCGATTTGACGGCGGCGGGAATCGAGGGCGGGCATGATGGAAGGTGCGGTATTTAGAGAGGCCTATGATTAAATTTCAATCCGAGGAAAAATTACCCGATTTTGAAATCGGCTTCCTCCACGGCATTTAGCCGGGCGCAGTCACTCCGCTTTCACCGTGGTCAGACTAAACAGCCGCAGAGTGGGATTCGCTTTTCGCGCGTTGCTCCAAAGGAAAACCATTCCGAGAATGAGCACAGCCCATGGCCACGCGGTCCAGGGCGTCCACACGGTATTAAGCTGGTTGGTGGAGACCGCGAGATACCACGGCAACCCGTGCGCAATGACGTTATAAAAAAAGAAAAGAAAGAGGGAGCTCGTTGCCGTTAGCCAGGCGTAAAAGGTTGGGGATAAAATCAGGACGAAGGGTGCGAGCCAAACCATGTATTGAGCGCAAACGCCGGGTGAAAAAACGAAGAAGATGACCCAGCCATAAGCGATCGATTCGATCAAGCCACGTCCGTTAAGAGCGCGGCGTCTCCAGGAAATTGCGAGGACGCTGCCGACAATCAGCACTTTCAACAAAGTGACGATAATAGTTTGAGCCTGGGTAAACCCCTCGAACCAAACCAAACTGAACGCCGACAGTCCCGTTAATCGCAGCCAATAAGTAATGCCCCAGATTCCCCAGTAACTTCCGTAGGAAATCACGTTCTTAATGAACAAGGCCGGGAAATTCAGCAGCGGTTCCGACCATAAAAGCAGGCAGGTCACGCAAAAAGGGAGAAGGAACGGAACAATTGAGCGGCGATAGGCCCAGAAGAAAAAGAAGGTCGGAAAAAACAACAGGGGAATGACCTTGATTTGGCAACTCAACGCGAAAAATAGTCCGCACAACCACGGTTGTTCGCGCACACACATGTAAGAAGCGAGAACAAGAAATAAGACCATGACCGGATCGGTGTTGCCGTGAAATCCGGAAACCATGAGCGAAACCGGACTGAGAGCTAACAATGCGATGGCCCAACGGTGGCGACGAAGTCCGGCATCGGCTCGGGACATATGGAGCATCACGAGGACAACCACGAAATCCGCGATGATGCCGGGCAGTCGCAGCAAAAAGGGAAACGTCAGCCCGTTGGTGCGAAAGAATTCGTCGTGCGCCAGATGATAGATGAAACGCAGGAAATAGGCGGTTAACGGCGGATGGTTGAAGATGGATGCGCTGGCGAGCCAAACCACGCCATGATGATAAGTCCATTCCAAGCCGTGATCGGAAAGCGAACGCGCAAAGCTATAGAAGGTGACGGCGTCGTTTGTTCCGAACGTGCTGTATGCGAGGGCGAGTTTTAACAAAAGACCGACTATTGCAGCCGCAACCAACCAAAAACCAGAGCGGTCTCGGGTGGTGCTAGCTCTTTCAACCGCGGATGCCGGCAGAGAAATGCGGTCCTGCTCGAAAGTTGCAACGGAAGTTTGCATGTTAACCGCGCCTTCCGCCACTTGGCCGGGCAATCCATTTCTCGAAGCTGTCAGTCAATCTCGAAAGGTGCACATGGCACCGAAGCTCGCTCGCCGCTGAGGGAGAGATGAAAAAAGAGAGTCCCATTGCCGAAAGGCCCAGCAACTTCAGTACCGGTAGCCCAGGCGAGCACAACCCTCGCAACGTCGGTTGGGCGAGGTCCAGATCAGACCCTGTCGGGTCGCATCATTCTCAGGAGCTAACCCGACGACAACCCTTGGCACGTCCAGTGCTGGAAATTGCGTCATGCCCACCGTCGCATCCCGTCCGCCTGCGATTGACCTTGTTCATCCAATCGCGTCTCCGGTCGGGCTGAAAACTGCGCCATCGGTTTTCCGCGAAATTAATAAATGCCGCATCTGCGGCAACCGCAGCCTTGTTCCGATTCTCTCGCTTGGGGAGCAATACCTAACGGGGGTATTTCCCATTCCCGGAGCAGCGGAGCCGAGCAAAGGCCCGCTCGAGCTGGTCGCGTGTGACACAATCATTAAGCGGCGAGCGTGCGGTTTGGTCCAGCTTCGACAGTCTTACGATCTGTGTGAGATGTATGGGGAAAACTACGGGTACCGGTCATCTCTCAATCCGGCCATGGTTCAACACCTGAACGAAAAGGTGGATCAGCTCAGGCAACGGTATCCACTCAAGCCCGGAGATCTCGTGCTCGATATTGGCAGCAATGACGGAACGCTGCTCTCCTTTTATCCCAAAGACGGCCT